>VERF01000003.1 GCA_018882895.1 Candidatus Kapaibacterium sp. | reverse complement strand
CTGTGTCACGGCGCTCTTGCCATATGATGATGAACGTCTTGACGATATTGGCGCTGTTGTTTTCCTTGTCAGCATTGCTGACAGGGGGCGAGTTGGAGCGCCGGATCGAAATCATCGATACACGAATTGGCGCATCGAGCCGGTATGATCGGGCAACTGGAAGGATGAGACTGGTTCATCCTTCCGCGACCAGAAGCTCCGTCGATACCACGAGGCAGGTGCTGGTGTATGCCGCGTATGTGCCTTCGCATGTTGGTGTTGCGGTGGCGGACTGCTCGCCGGCTGATCTGCGTCAGTACGTTATGCTCAGTCCCGCAGGATCCTATGCCGGACGAAAGATCATGCACGTCGAGGTTGACCTTCTCGGATATAATGCCAGGTCGACAAAGCCCCTTGACAAGTTCACAATCGGACTGACAGTGGCGGCACCGATGATGAAGGGTGAGGCATTGCAGCCACCGGTTGGTCCCAGAGTCGTCAACAGTGGATCGGTTGCCGCATTCACCGATCGCATGGTGAAGAATCCGGAGTCGGCACAGAATGCCGTCGACCCGCAACGTTGGTATCATAAGGCCCGACAGTTCATCCGCGTCGAAACCAAGAACGATGGCGTTGCCCTTATCCGTGCAGAAGACGTACTTGCTCTCGGAACCTTCGGGTCGCTCGACTCGATAGGGCTGTATTGGAGAGGCGATCAGCAACCGATCTACATCAACGATGCAGATGGGTCGGCTACATTCACAGCCGGTGATCGCATCTACTTCCTTGGACGTCGGGCATCAGGCGATACGTCCTACATGGATGAATACGATACCACGTCGGTCTTCTACCTCACCGGCACCTTGTCAGCAGAACCAGGACTTCGATTCAGCAGAGGTCAGTCATCGGGGACGATGCCTGATTCTCTCATCCGCTGGCTCGATATGTCGGTCCGTTATGAGCGTGACACTGGCTACTATCATCCGGGCAATGGCGTCGATGATGATCATGGAAAACTCTTTACGCCCCGAGCCTCATTGGAGGGATTTTATTGGGCGACGTTGAATGCGCGTATCCAGCAGGCGGGGCGATTTCAGGTTCCGTTCATTCCGGCATCTGGCTCAAGCCTGATTGTGAGAGCTGACGTCGTAACGCCGCTCAGCTTGACATCATTTGATCCTGACCATGCCTTTGATGTGCTGTTGCCCGGTGCCGATACATCAATTCGTTTCGAAGTGGACGGGTTCGGCAGGCATCAGGTAGTAGATACACTCTCCTCTGAGACATTCCCGGCTTTGGATGCTGAGGCGATCGTGCAGGCAACAGGATTCCCAGAACGCAGCGATTCGTCCAAGTGGGCGAGTCTGGTGCTTGTGGATGGATTTGATATCGCAGGCAAGGGGGCAAGCATAGCCCAGGGGGGCCGCCTTTCAGGACAGTTGGACCTGACTGTACCCGTGGAATTGGAACTTGAGAACTTGCCCGACAAGGGGCAAGTGATGATCGATACGATGACGAAGCAGATCGTGTTTTTAGAATCAAATGTCCGCAGCTACAGCATTCGTGCAGCCGCGCATCTTTATCGGGATGCCAAGCGCCCCCTTGCTCCTCAGCAGGGTAGGTTCACCGTCAGCGCAGCGATAGGGGACATGTCGATTCGGGCCGATAGTGTGACAGCATTCGCCCTTGTAAGGCTCTCAGGCACTCCGTCAAAGCTGATTGTTCAGCAATTCGCTGATGCTCAAACTCTCGCTCAGGCGATCAACTCAATTGCAGCTGCTGAGCCTCTGGTGCTAATCAGTGTTGCTGCATCTCCAAACGCAGAGATTATCAATGCGTTGCGCAACAAAGGTGTCCAGTTTCAAGAAAGCGCCTTATTGAAGGGGTGGATCGCAAGCTGCGCAGCTGGGAATGGAACTGTCTCGCCGCTTGCGAGTCATGTCAGTTCATATCGCACCGACAATGCCACAGGTTTTCGCTCAAGAGTAGAACTCTCAACCGGCAGGCACGCACTCTACTTTGGCAGCGGAGTGGGAATAGAAGCGGCACGGGTCATGCCGGCAACGAATGAATTCATCAGCAAACGCGATTGGACCCACGGCACAGATGCGATCGCCATCGTTTATCGCGCTCACATGGATGAGGCCAGGCGCTGGGCGCGACATCGCGAAGCGTTCAGCAACATTCGGGTCAGCTTGTTTGATGTCGAGAGCATCTTCGAGGCCTACGGCGCTGGCCGCCATTCGCCTCATGCAATCAAGGCATTTCTTGTCGATGCCTGGCAACGGTCAAAGCAGCGAAAGCCAACGCACTGCGTCCTGATAGGCAATGCAAGCTGGGATATTCGCGTTGCGGTCAAGGGCAGTAATGTTGATGCGCGCAGGCAGGACCAGATACCTTCCTACGGCAATCCTGTGTCTGATTTCTGGTATGGGATGATCGACGATGATCGCGATCTCATCACTCCTGAACTGATCGTTTCGCGCCTGCCCGCGATGACAACTCCCGAACTGCGCGTTCTGGTCGACAAGATCATCACCGCTGACACGATTCCCTACGCCCCTTACCAACGCCGTTTTCTCTATGCCGGTGGTGGCAAGCCCGATGAGAATTTCTGCGTGATTTTCCAGCGTATTCTCCGCGATGAGTTCGGAAGTGGTGTAGACTTTTCGGCAGCACCATTGTGTATTGACACGGTCGTGGTCTGCAAGGAGGACTTCCCGCAGCCCGGTCGGGCCATTCGCAGCCTCATCAATGAGGGGGTTGGCCTTGTCAACTTCTTTGGTCATGGCGGAACGGAATCTTTCGATATCGAGGACTGGCGGCCATGGCAATTGGCCAATGAGGGACGCTATCCCGTGCTGGCCACCTTCTCGTGCCTAACCGGTGGATTTGCCAGCCCCTCGACGACATGTGAGAACTCGAAGTACCTGTTCGAGCCGAGGTATGGTGCGTCTGCAGCAATTGGCTCAACGGGGCTGCAATACGTTGCAACGGCTGACTTTCTGCTGTACCGCATTCACGAAGTGTTGGAACGGACAAAGGTCAGGGCCATTGGCGCTCTGATGTACGAGGTAAAGCGCTCCGTGGCACAGCTCAACACAACGTTCGGAAACAATGCGACGTATCAGTTTTCATTGATCGGTGATCCCTTCACCCGTATCCGCATTGACACGGCCGTTGAGGTCTCATTGCCGCGACAATCGCTTCGGCTTTCCACGCGGCGCGCAGTCGAACCGATCGTCGAGACCGACAGTGTCGTGACGATCGATCTTGAGGTCTGGAGTCAAGGCATTGGCACCAACAAGCCCGTCGAAGTTCGTCTGCGTCGCACCTATAACGGCGATGTCGACTCAACATCAGTGGTCCTGCAGGACGGTGTTTGTCGCACGAGCAACGTTCGCTTTGAACTTGATGTTGCGGGCATGCCGGGTCGGCACGAGATCGACGTAACGGTCGACCCTGAGGGCATCCTTGAAGATCGCCCGGACGACAACGTGGTTCGCCTAGGGCTGGACGTTGCAAAACCGTCATTGCTGATCCTCGAGCCGGAAACCGATCGCGTCATACATCCTGACTCGATCACCGTCCGTGTCATCGATGTTCTCTCAACGCAGTCCGCGACCGTTGAAGTGAATATGGCTCTGTGCAGGAGCAGGGATACTTTGACATCGATCGTTCGATCCACGCCACAGCAGGTCACGCGCGTTTCTGGCACTGCTGTGCTTGACTGGTCGGTAAAGCCCCCTGCCCGGATAGACACTTCCACGACATATTGGGTGGCCGCGTGGCCGGTGGTAAGCGCGCCGAATGTGCCAGTCTCGGTTCAATGGCAGCCGATATCATTCTCATATGGTCGCAATGATGTCAGCCATCATCGCCTTCTGGCTGATGATGTTCGGCGTGCCGCGCCAGAGGGTGCCTATGACTCAGCGGCTCAGAGGATCGTGATGCCGTATTTCAACGTTCCGCTGAGTGTTCGCTCGGCAGGCAAGCCAACGTCGGATCCGGTTCGTGATCCGTCGATGTCGTTCCGGCTGCGTGACAGTGTACTTCTTGAGAACTCATTCCGCATTGGACTGAACGTCCTGGTCTTCTCGGTTTATGATTCGCTGCCCAGGCTTGTGCGACGATACGATACATCACCCTCGGGATCTCCGATTGAAACAGGACACGATGGCTATGCGCAAGAGTGTATCACCTTCTTGCGCGACTCCGTCGCTGCTGATGACATCATTGCCTTGGCTGCGTGCGATGAGTCCTTTACGCGATTCGAGCGTGATGGATTGTTTGATGATTTCAAGGCTCTGCTTTCACAGTTCGGCGCAAAGAAGGTCGATTCGATCACTGCTGCCAGTTCCTATGCATTCATCGGGTCAAGGGGCTATCAGCGTCTGACGCCTGTGGAACGCCTTGCCCGTTCGGGCGCGGTGGTCATTGCATCGGGCGCAATCCCATTTACATGGGATACTCTTCAGGTGGCGATAACGGGTCAGCCTGTGAGCCGCTGGAAGAGCATTGGACTTGACTCCCGAGGGGATGTACGGCTTCGATTGCAGCGCAAGGACATAAGCGGACGGATCGATACGGTGACCACGTCGGGCAGCTGGAATCCCGATGTCAACTTCGATTACACCATCGCTTCACTTGCGCTTTTTGCAACTGACACGGTGCCGCTCCCGTCGTTCCGAATGGCAGAGCTGTTTTTTACGCCTCGACCCCAGGTCATTGCCGGCTCGGTGGTACCTGATGGAGGCGTCGAAGCTGTGCTTCGAGGTGATACGATGATCGTCAACGCATCGACGTTCAATGCTCGGTTTCAACACGGTAGCGTAACAGTACCGGTACGCCTTGTGCTTCGGGATACGTCCGGGGCTAGCATCGGCGCGTATGATGACAGTGTACGCGTCCAACCAAATACTACCGAGACCGTTCGTTTGCGTGTTCCGACTGACGGTGCCCCTAAGACTGTCTTCCTCGAGATGATCGTCGACGACGATGGTCTTGTTCCTATGCGATATCGCGTCATGTCCCGCACTCAGGGCATCGGTAGCGTGTCCGAGGATACGACATCGCCGCGAGTTGACATCTACGCTGATGGCAGCATCAGGCGTGATGGCGATGCTGTTGCCGATCGACCACTGGTTGAGATCCTTCTGCTTGACCAGTCGAGACTTCCAATTGAGAATCCCGACAATATGGTGGTGTTCGTCAACGGTACGCGCATCCGTCCGGACAACGTCGAAGACTGGCAATTCATCGGTACACGCCAGCTCTTGTCGTTCAAGCCCGATCAACCGATGGCTCGAGCACTTCTTCGTTTTCGCTTCCCGATGGAGACGGGTGAGAATCTCATCATCATTCGATCAAAGGATGCAAGCGGCAATCCGGATACGGCAGAGGTATCATTGATCCGGCCGAACGAGAGTTCCATCAGATCTGTCGGATTGTTCCCGAATCCTGTTCGATCTGGCATCGCAAAGGTAGACGTCGACATCGCACTTGTCGATGCCTCCGGTCAACTTCTTATGTCGGCCTTTGACGCGCAGGGACGGCGAACCTTCCTAGGGCTGAATGTGGTCTCTACCGGCCGTTACATCATCTCCCTTGATGGGCCGGAAACCATACTGCCAAACGGCTTCTACACGCTTGTTCTGGAACTTCAGGACATGGCTGGGAAAACATTATCCACAGCGACCAAAAAACTCGTTGTCACGCCTTGATGAAGGGGCATTCAAGCCCCCTCCGATGCCCCTCATTTCGTAATTTCGACCCATTCGCAAACCGCTATTTTACTAGGGGGATATGGCACTTTTGAATGAACGGATCATGACCGTCCTCATGGAGGACGAGATGCGTGATTCGTATCTCGATTACTCGATGTCGGTGATCGTATCGCGCGCACTCCCTGACGTGCGTGATGGTATGAAGCCGGTACATCGGCGCATTCTTTACGCCATGTACGAACTCGGCATGATGCCGAATCGACCGTACAAGAAGAGTGCACGTATTGTTGGTGAAGTGCTCGGTAAGTATCACCCGCATGGTGACTCTGCGGTGTATGACGCCATGGTGCGTCTGGCGCAGACCTGGTCGATGCGATACACGCTTGTTGATGGACAGGGCAACTTCGGGTCAATCGACGGTGACTCTCCTGCAGCTATGCGTTATACCGAAACGCGCATGGCCGGACTGGCTATGGAGATCATGCGTGATATCGACAAGAACACGGTCGACTTCCGTCCGAACTTCGACGACTCGCTCGAAGAGCCAACGGTTCTTCCTGCGATACTGCCGACGCTGCTTGTCAACGGTGCCAACGGCATCGCTGTCGGTATGGCCACGAACATCCCACCGCATAATCTGCGTGAGGTCGTGGCCGGTATTCAAGCAGTGATCGCCGATCCGGAGATCACCAATCAGGAACTGCTCAAGTACGTTACGGCGCCAGACTTTCCCACGGGTGGTATCATCTACGGTTACGAAGGTGTCCGCAGTGCCTACACGACGGGTCGCGGTAAGATTCTTGTTCGTGCCAAGGCAAGCATTGAGACCAACAAGCAGGGCAGGGAAGCGATCATTATCTCGGAACTGCCTTACCAAGTGTCGAAGGCCGGTCTGATCGAAAAGATCGCCGATCTGGTCAAGGCCAAGTCGCTGGAAGACATCTCAGACATTCGCGATGAGTCTGACCGTGACGGTATGCGCGTGGTGATCGAGCTCAAGCGTGACGCCGTGCCGATGGTTGTGCTGAACAATCTTTATAAGCACACCCAGATGCAGGTCACCTTTGGTGTGATCATGCTGGCGCTTGTCAATGGACGTCCCCGGATCCTTACGCTGAAGGAACTCATGGTAGAGTTCCTCAAGCATCGCAACGAAGTGGTCGTGCGTCGCACGCAGTTCGATCTCGACGCAGCAGAGAAGCGCGCTCACATCTTGGAAGGCTTCATCATTGCGCTCGATAACATCGATGCAGTGATCAAGACCATCAAGGAGTCGAAAGACGTTCCAATGGCGTCGTTGCGGCTGCAGGAACGGTTCGGACTTTCGGAGATTCAGGCGAAGGCAATTCTTGATATGCGCCTTCAGCGCCTTACAGGACTTGAGCGCGAGAAGATTCAAACCGAATATGCCGAGCTGATCAAGACGATTGAGCAACTTCGCTCGGTGCTGGCCAGCAAGGAACTGCAAATGCAGATCATCTCTACGGAACTCAAGGAACTGTCGGCCAAGTTCGGAGATGAGCGTCGAACGCAGGTCGTTTACGACGCAAAGGATTTCACTCTCGAGGACATGATCGCCAATGAGGAGGTCATCGTATCGATCTCCCACAATGGCTTTATCAAGCGCACTGCGGTGACGAACTATCGTCGCCAGCATCGTGGAGGGCGCGGTGTGTCCGGCTCTGGAACATACGACGATGACTGGGTGGAACATGTCTTCCGTGCTTCAACGCACCATTACATGTTGTTTTTCACCGATCGTGGCCGCGTCTACCGTCAGAAGGTGTATGACATCCCTGAAGGATCTCGTACGGCCAAGGGGCGCTCACTGGCAAACGTCATTCAGAAGCAGGCCGACGAGAAGGTCACCGCGTACTTGTCGGTGACTGACTTTGACCATGAAGACGTTTTCATCTTCATGGCAACTCGCAACGGAACCGTCAAGAAGACTGCGCTCAAAGACTTTGCCAACGTGCGTTCCAATGGCATCATAGCTGTCAACTTGGATGACGATGATCGTCTGATCGGTGCGCGCCTTACCGATGGATCCATGGAGATCCTCGTCGGTGCGTCAAACGGTCTGGCGGTGCGATTCCACGAGTCAGACGTGCGTCCGATGGGCCGAGCTGCAGCGGGTGTTCGAGGCATTGCGCTCCTGGATGACCATCACGTCATTTCGCTCACGGCCGTCCGCCGTGCCGACGCTCAGGTCATCATCGTCGGCGAGCGCGGCGTTGGCAAGCGCACACTTGTTGAGGACTTCCGCAAGACAAAGCGCGGTGCCAAGGGTGTGATCGCCATGAACATGACCGAGAAGACCGGGAACATCTGTGCCATTCTGGAGGTCAGTGACAGCGAGGATCTCGTCGTTATCACCACCAATGGAATCCTGATCCGCCAACCGGTAAAGGACGTGCGTCAGCTTGGTCGCAATGCTCAGGGTGTGAAGCTGATCCGTTTGGAGGAAGGCGATGGCATTGCCGACATCACAACGGTGAGCCGCGAAGAAGAACCGTCGGCCGACGAGGCCGCTACTGAATCTGAATCGTGACCTCCGCGGTGGCAATCGGACACGGTTGAACCGGCTGATCATGAAAGACATGGTATCGACAACGCAACACCAGGGACGACTTCGTCGGACCTGGTGTTGTTCTTTTATCCTGATGCTGCTTGGGCAGTTTCAGATCATCTCCGCGCAGACCGACACTCTGCTTTCTCCCGACCGTCGGCTAGGTTCACTGGTCGACACTGCGGGCCCGGGTCTCAATGATGTTGTGACGAAACAACAGGTGCGAACCCGTCAATTCGAGAGTATGGCGGATCTTCTTCGCTCTACGTCGTCGTTCCTTCCGATGCGCAATGGCGGCTTTGGTCAATACGATGCCATCTCGGTGCTGGGAGGGGGCCCACAGCACCTTGCCGTGGCTCTGGATGCCCGGCCACTTCTCGATCTCTGGTCAGGACAGTTCAATCTGCTCCAGATGCCCCCTTCGACAATGGAGCAGATCGAGTTCATCTATGGCGCCGATGCCATCGGTCTGGCTCCCACGGCCACCGCATCGCTCTTCAATGTTCAGTCGACCATTTACAATACGGCAACGCCCCACATGAGCATGTGGTACCATCAGGGTGCGGGGGATCTTGTTGCAGCCAACGTCACGTTCTCCCAGAACGTTGCCAGGGGACTGAATGTGACGGCCAGCATTCGTCGTTCCGGGGCGCGGGGCCGATATCAGCGCACGGACTTCGGTCTGTGGAATGCAGACCTGTCAGCTCGTTGGACGATTGATGAGCACCAGAGTCTGTTGGTGCGCTACGGGCTGACCACGCTGACGTCGCAGATATGGGGAGGACTTGAGCCGGGGAGCAATCCATCGTCGATCGATCAGCTCGCCGTGGTTCGCTATGATGGCGCCGATGCGCTTGAGGACCAGACCCGACGCCACGACCTGACGGCCACTTACAGCCGATTGGTTTCCGAGGATTCGACCATGCAGCTCACCGTGCAGGGATACCTCAGCGGTCAGATTCTGCATCGACTTCAGGGCAGTGCGTTGGCCGTCGACCCGGGCGATACCAGCGGAGTGCTCAGCGCATCGGGTCAACACTCGGGAGTGATCGGTCGCTATGAGCAGCGCCTGGGAGCTCTGCGGATTCGCGTCGGTGCGCACTTGCAGTCGCGATCATTCGACTCCACAGCGCGATCCTCAGAAGTATCCGACGTGCAGGCTGACATCTTCGCACATGGCGAGTACCGGCTTGGCTCGCTGCTCTTTCGGCTTGCGGCACGGTCGCACTCAGTGATGGATAAACTAGGCGTGGCATTCGGCGGGGGGGCCGGCTATGCCACCCAATTGTTTTCGGCGCGCGTCGACTTCTCGTCCTACGAACAGGATCCAACCCCTGTGCAGCGGCAGTTCGTGGTGATGCCTGAGCGTCACATGTTGGCCGTGGTCGACTTCGGACTTACGAATGAAATGCTGCGCGCGCGTGCCTATCATCGCTCGATCTCCAATGCGATCGACATGCTCCCGAGCACCGGGTCGCCGATAATCACATTTGCCCCTAGTGGAGAGCGCCGACTCGTCGGAACCAGCCTTCAGTCCTTCCTTCCTTGGGGCAGTTTTGAGCTGCGCACTCGCCTGCGCATTGAACGGCAACTTGGTGCATCGGATTCGACATCTGCCTCCTTCTCAATGCTCGATGCCGATCTGGCATACGTGTTTCGCACACCTGCCAACAGCGTGCGTATTGGGCTTGCCGGTGCGTGGCTTCCGGCATCACGGTTGCCGTCGTACGAGCCCCTTACCTGGTCATTTCGTCAGGGGGCGGGGCAAGCCCCTTCCCAGATCGATGGTTTGTCGGCCTATTTGACGGCTCTCATCGGAAATGCAAGCATCCGTGCCTCGTACGAGAACATTCTTGGTAATGCATGGTATACGGTATTGAACGCCCCGGAGTTATCTCGCGTTTTCCGCCTGAGCGTTGACTGGTCTTTCGCCGACTAGTTGCATATTTCCGAACAACTGTTTCTCTGGGGAGTTCAACAGACATGTTTACAACCATACCTGAAATGTTCACGCAGGTCTGTGACCGCTATAAAGGGCGCACGGACAAGTTCCCCTACACCGAGCGAGTATCGGGTGAGTGGAAATCCATCACGCATGATCAGCTCCGCAGCAACGTCGAGCTCCTGGCCGCAGGTCTGCACGACCTTGGGATCCGGAAGGGTGATCGTGTGGGCATCATCAGTGAGAATCGAACCGAATGGTTCATCAGCGATTTCGCCATGGTTGGCCTTGGGATCATTGATGTGCCCGTGTTTCCAACGCTCACGCCCAAGCAGTTGCAGTACATCTATCACGACTGTGATGCTGTTTGCGTGATCGTGTCGAATCAGCTACAGCTCAACAAACTGCGTCAGGTATGGGACGACTTGCCGATGCTGCGCCACATCATCACGATGAACGACGTCGAGTGTGACGACGAGCGCGTGCTGACGATGAAGTCTGTGATGCAGAAGGCCGAGAGCACGACAACGCCGCAGCACCGTCATGATCTCTACGTCTCGACGGCTGCTCAGATCAAGCCCGACGATCTGCTGACGCTGATTTACACAAGCGGAACGACGGGGAATCCGAAAGGTGTGATGCTCACGCACAACAACCTTGTCTCGAATGTCCTCTCGTCACAAACGGTCATCACACTCTACGATACGGACTCTCTTGTATCGTATCTGCCCCTTTGCCACATCTTCGAGCGCATGGCTGGTTTCTACCTTGCCTTCTCGGTAGGGGGCTCGTTGACCATTGCCGAATCGATCGACACCGTGGCCGAACTCATGCGTCAGGTGCGGCCAACGATGATGACCTCCGTGCCGCGTCTGTTTGAGCGTATTCGCCTGCGCATTCTTAGCACGGTGGAAAAGGACAAGCCGATCAAGCAGAAGATCTTCCGATGGGCCTATTCAGTGGGCGAGGCGGTTGTTGACGGCAAGGGCGGACCACTTGTGGGGCTGCAGCATGCGTTGGCCGACAAGTTGGTGTTCTCCAAGATCCGTGAGCGATTTGGCGGACGTTTGCGCTTCTTCGTCTCCGGCGGGGCCGCGCTCAATCCCGAGATCGGCCGTTTCTTCCAGGTCTTCGGCATCAAGATCGTTGAAGGGTACGGACTGACGGAGTCATCGCCTGTCATAAGTGTCCACCGCCTTGAGGACATCGCACTTGGCACGGTCGGCACACCCATTCCTGGCGTCGAGGTCAAGATCGCCGATGACGGTGAGATCTTAGCCCGCGGCCCGAACATCATGCGCGGATACTGGCGCAACGAAGAAGAGACTGACAAGTCGGTCGACTCCGAGGGCTGGCTTCACACGGGCGACATCGGGGAGTTTAACAGTAGGGGACACCTCCGGATCACTGATCGCAAAAAGCACCTGCTGGTTTCCTCTGGTGGAAAGAACATCGCACCGCAGCCCATTGAGGCACTCATAGCTCAGTGTCCGTTTGTCGATCAGGTCATGCTCGTTGGCGATGCGCGTGAGTACTGCACGGCCTTGCTTGTTCTGGATAAAGAAGCGGCCAAGGCATGGGCAGAGAAGAACGCCGTCGTGTCAACCGAGTGGGAGGAACTGGTCGGTAATCCTTCCTTGCGTTCAACCGTAGAGAAGGAGATCAACAGGTTGCAGCGCGATCTGTCGAAGTTCGAGAAGGTGCGACGTTTTGCCATCATTCCTGAGTCCTTCAGCGTCGAGAACGGAATGCTTACTCCCACACTCAAGGTCAAGCGAAAAGCCGTTCTCGAACGTTATGCGGATATTGTGGACTCACTTTACGAGCAAGGCGAATGACCCTTTGGGAGGCGATTCAATCTCGGAAGACGACAAACGGTACGTTTGATCCCCGTCCTGTCAGTCTTGAACACCAGCACATGCTGATACAAGCTGCGGAGAGAGCTCCGAGTCATTTCAACTCCCAACCATGGCGGTTCGTGCTCATTGATGACCCGGCAGTTCGCTCCAAGATCGCCGATATCGGTGGTCGCACGATGACGCAGCTGATCGAAGGGGGCACGTTCTTTACGCGCTATCGCAAGTACTTCCGTTTCAGTGAAAAGGAGATGGACGAGCGGCGTGATGGCATATTTATCGATCAGATGCCGCTAGCGCTTCGCCCCTTCATCAAGCAGGTGTTTTCCGACAGCGTCATGAATGTGCTTTCAAAGCTGGGCGTGGCCAAGATGCTGGGCGAAGACAATCGTAAGCTCATCGAAGGAAGCCCTCTTCTTCTTGCCGCATTGCTCAGCAAGGACGAGTATCGTCCCGGCGAACTTAGTGGCTTTTACTGCACACTATCGCTCGGCATGGCCATCGAGCACATTTGGCTTATGACCACTGAATTGGGAATGGGGATTCAGTTTGTCTCGACCCCAATGGAGATCCCGGATGCATGGAATGAGATCAAGCAAATCCTGCAGGTTCCGGATGATCTCGAGCTCATGGCAGTGTACCGTCTTGGGTATCTTCCGGCAGACAAGCAGCGGCCAAGGATCGACTGGAGCAGTGCGCACAGGAAGCGGCTCTCGCAGCTTGCCTTCCGCAACTCGTGCGCAACGCCTGAGCCTGATAAAGACGGGCAGCAGCCATGATTTCAGTAGGAGTATTGAAGGTGGCCACGGCTGTTCCCAAACACGTGGTGGATCAGTCCATGGTCAGAGGAATTGTTGACAGAGTTTTTGGTAGCCGAGTGAGTGATTTGGAGCGACTTCTTCGGGTCTTCGAACATGATCACATTCACACGCGGCACTTCGTGCGACCCATTGAGTGGTATCATCACGATCATGGCTTCGCCGAGTCTAACGCGGTCTACACCGAGACGGCATTGGAGCTGAGTCTGGAGGCCGCCCGTCGTGTGCTGAGCGGGTTTGATGGCGCCATCAAGGCTGTAGTGTTTGTCAGCTCCACAGGAATTGCCACACCGTCGCTTGATGCTGCCATCATCCAAGGACTCGGTCTGGCGGCCTCTACCAGACGCTTGCCCGTCTTTGGTCTTGGCTGTGCAGGCGGTGTTGCCGGCCTTGCGCGTGCAGCGGAGCTGTCACGTGCTTTTGGAGGTGAACCGGTGCTCATGATAGCGACCGAGATCTGCAGTGTGACCTTTCGTCAGTCCGATACCCGCAAGTCGAACATCGTCGCTAGCTCGATATTCGGAGACGGTGCTGCTGCGGTGCTCGTTGGAGCATCGGGCAGCGGACCGCTGATCGTTAACAGCCACAGTCAGCTCTTTCCGGCAACAGAAGATATCATGGGGTGGGATGTGACAGACGCCGGACTCAGTGTGCGGTTCTCTCGTGACATTCCGTCATTTGTTCGCCATAACGTTCCCGGAGTGCTTGCCGAGGCATGCGCGGCATGGGGCATTGAGCAGAGTCAGATCCGAGAGGTCATCGCTCATCCGGGAGGGTCGAAGGTACTCGAAGCCTACTCCGACGTCACAGGGCTTCCTGCCTCTTCGTTCGATGATGCGCGTCAGATCCTACGTCAATACGGCAACATGTCCAGTGCGAGTGTTCTGTTTGTTCTCGACGCGTGGCTTGCCTCCGGCGCCAGGGCTGAACCGTATGCCATCATGGCCGCGCTTGGTCCGGGATTCAGCTCTGAGCTCGTCCTGCTCGAAAACACGGCAGGCTGATCATGCATAACGCAGCCGTCGTCATACTCTCGCTTCTTGTCGTGCAGCGCCTTGCTGAGCTTGCACACGCCAAGCGAAATGCACGTTTGGCCTTTGCTCGCGGCGGTCGCGAGTACGGGGCCGGCCACTACCCTTTGATCGTTGCATTGCACGTGTCGTGGTTCATCGGCTGGATCACCGAACACATCCTGCGCGGCGGCGAGATACAGCAGCCGTGGTGGTTCTTTGTCGGGGTGATCTCTTTAGCCCAGGTCATGCGGTACTGGACGATCTCCACACTGGGTCCTGCGTGGAACACGCGCATTATCGTGGTGCCCGGCGCAGAAAGAGTCACGGCAGGACCCTTCAGGTACGTTTCGCACCCGAACTACATTGTCGTGCTCGTTGAGTTCTTCGTCATCCCTCTTTTTGTCGGAGCATACCTCACAGCCATCATCGCCACGGCACTCAACTATTTCATCCTGACAAGAATCCGCATACCAGCCGAAGACCGGGCGGTGAACGAGCTGAGGTGATGCTGAGTCATCCTGATCTGTGAAGGACCAATGACGATTGGGGGTCAACATGCTCCGGTACGAAGGGCAAAATGACCGGAGTTTTCATATTGTTCGATAACGAATCAATCCCCATATTCCACGGTGACTTTTTTCCTCATTATTCAGACAGATACATCATGAGATACTGTTTTTCGCGGCTTGCATTAGGGTTGTGTTTATTGATGTTGCTTTGGGCGACAACGAGAGCATCTGCCAACGAGACACCTGGCTGTACCGACTGCCCGGGTGGTAGCGCAGAGGCAACGATCAACGTAACATTCTGTAGTATGGGAGTTACTTACAATGTTGACGTTACCTACTGTACCAAAACATATAGCCCCCCGCAGTTGGGGTTACCATGTGCTACAAATACTGGGATAGATAAGTACACCGTGATAAAGAAGATATGTCCATCTGGGACAACGCTGCCACCTACAGCACGTGTGAGTCCCAGTGTACCGACAATGGATGTGTTTTCGATCCCAATGCGGACTGTGAAGTCTGTCCTTGATGTACATGAAATGAGCAGGCGAGTTACTGTTTGCCTGTCCGGTTGTCACCAACGAGAGAGTTTATGATGAACACACATGTCTCCTGTAGATTTACTCTAACAGTACGCGCCTCCATACTATTGCTGGTTGCGTTGTGTACGCAGGGGGCGCCCCTTCGTGCTCAGGAATGGAAACGTGACTTTCGGGCTTGGTACTCCTACGTCAATACCTCAAGAGTTTCAGGTATGCCCCGCCGCATTGTCATTGACACGTGCACAAAGGAATTGTGGGCAGTTTCAGGTGAACGTATATGGCGTAGCACGGATTCTGGTGGCACATGGCACCACATGCCCGTGCAAAACCTTCAAGATCATAGGCCAAGGACGCAACTTATTGCTAATGGTTGCAACGTTCTCTTTCATTTCGAAGACAAGACCGCCAATTTCGAGTATCGGATATTCGCGTATGACCGTAATGACGACAATTGGCGGGAGCTTAAGCCGTTGGGATCTGAAAATGTTCTCCCTCTTTCTCCGAGGGTAGGAGTGTCTGATTCCATGGTTGTCCTGGTGGGACTCCGCGCAACCTTTAGAGATCTGTATTCTTCAAAGAACTTTGGAAGAGATTGGGATTCTACTGTGATTCCCCCTGTATCTTTTGGTTTGAATCTGTCAGAACCGTTGTTCGAGATAAGGAAGGGCGTGTTCTCTGTAGCATGTGATAGCGTTTTTATCGAGTACGACGCCATCACGTCAAGTATTCACGTCGTTACACTGCCAGGCAGGCACATTGCATATCGCTGTTTCGACTCAGCTACAATTGTCGCTTCGGTTGAGAGAAAGCAGCCAAATGGACTAAAGTTCGGCGTACTTGCACGCTCTACAGATAAGGGAGCGTCGTGGGTTGAGATTGATAGTCTTGTGTTTGTGAATTCTAGCAAGGTTCTACGAGGAAGATTCCAAGAGCTTAATGGACTTCTGATGCGCCAGCAATCGGACATCATCACGGTAGCTATGTCCACGGGTGACGTTGTTTCCACGCCGAACGGAGGTGCTGACTGGTATTACCGAGGTAATGTAGGTTTGTTAAACGATGTCGCAGCGGGGGAAGCCTTCCACACGGATCGTGCTGGCAATATACTCATTGCTAACGACGGATTGGTGTGCAAACTTCCAACCGATATAGGTTCGATTGATACACTAACCACATTGGCGCCATCGCTGAGTTCCGTTATTCGGTTGGACTCCTTGACTATCATTGGGTTAGGACCGAAAGGTCTGTATCGAAGTTTAGACAACGGTAAGAGCTGGCAACTACCTTCGGCACCATCCGA
The DNA here is from genome assembly GCA_018882895.1 of Candidatus Kapaibacterium sp. GTDB lineage: Bacteria > Bacteroidota > Ignavibacteria > Kapaibacteriales > Kapaibacteriaceae > UBA10438. Next base: position 62,584 of record VERF01000003.1, on the reverse strand, counting down.
CCTGTTCGAGGTATCGAAGTTCAAATTACTCGGCACACATTTTATGAGTGTAGAGCGGGTATCGGCCGGCGATGCCGGAGCGCATATCATCTCGGGCGATCATCAGTCTCTCTTTCGCTTGAATCATTCCGAAGTAGCTACGTATCAGCGACACGTTTTTGGTTTCCCGCAGTTCTATGAATTCAACGTCATCTACCCACAACATGTGGATCGTGGGGGGCCTGCCATTCAACTGATAGGTGACACGACATACATTCACTCAACTCATATCAGCGTAGAAGGTCCTAACACAAAAATTCGAAAACCCATTGGGGCTGGTTCGGTGAGGGCATCAGCGTTTTCAATCTCAAGCGCATCTGAGTGGATTGCTGTATCCGACAGCGTGTATTTCAGTTCGAATAGAGCAGACACGTGGACGTCAGCTAAGTCTGTGGGCCTGCCGCGCGACTCCAAGGGTAGGATATTGGAGACATCGCAGATCTTGCGCTTGTCGCCCTCCACGCTGCTGCTAGGCTTCCGCGGCTTGTATCGTGATGATGACACCGATACGACCATACTGCGTCCAGGAGGTTTGTACCGCTCGGACGATAATGGTGATACTTGGACCCGAAGCGATGTTGGTATGGGAAGGCAGTCGTATATCTGGTACATCACAAAGCTCGACGAGAGTACTGTGCTTTGTGCGGTGGGCCAGGTTCTTGCCGATACCAACAATACAGGCAATAATGAAACGGATCGTTACAACCAGACAGGTGCGACTATCATGCGTTCGTCCGATGCAGGACAGACTTGGACAATGGTGTATGAAGAGCCCCGATCAAGACCAGCATTTTGGGGACGCCGCGAACTGCTCGCGACGTCAGAGACACGAGTTCTGTACGCAAGCATCGACGATGGCGTGCTTGAGAGCACCGATGCAGGGCTGACGTGGCACACCCTCGGTGAAACCCCACTGTACTTCCACTTCATACAGGACATTGATACAGACAAGAACGGCACGATCTACGCGGCCACGGAAAGAGGACTCTATACGTTTACCTCAACTACAAGCTCGGTTGATGATGAAAAAGACCAGGGCATTTTTACATCGGTGTGGGCCTACCCGACTCCAGCAAATGGACAGATCACCATTCGCATCAACAATGCGCATCTCGCAAAGAGTAAGCCGAAACTAACCCTTCTAAACATCTATGGTCAGCAGATATCTGATCTGTCAAGTTCGATCACCCAAACACCAGCGCGTCAGGAGCTGCATGTTTCCGTCGAACACCTCGTACCCGGCATCTATTTTATAGCCATGTCACATGCAGGTGGTAGTGAGTGGTGTAAGGTAATGGTGCAGAGGTGAGATGGAACGTCTGCATCAACCCGAGCAACACTGTTTCGTGATTCCACCTTTCTGTCGGAGCATACCTCACAGCCATCATCGCCACGGCACTCAACTATCTCATCCTGACAAGAATCCGCATACCAGCCGAAGAGCGGGCGGTGAACGAGCTGAGGTGATGCTGAGTCATCCTGATGCTACTTGCGAACCATCACTGGAATCGCTCCGGCAGAGGAGCCTGCGCGCCACCGCAGGTAATACACACCAGCAGACGCATTAGGCAGCGCGATGCTGTTTTGACTGCTGGAATATGTGATGCTCCGGCCAAGGTTGTCGACAACGTCGATCACCGCTGGAACGCTGCCCTGCTGATAACCAGACCACTTTATCGTGAATGAGCCATCTGATGGGTTTGGCCAAACGTATGGATCCATCGACGAAGCACTGTTCAGCAACTCAGTATTGACACTTGTCGTTGCGTTGAGAATATAGATTCCCTTGCTCGTCGCAGCCCATATCTGTCCGGCATCATCGATCAGCGATCCGTTGACTGGCATGCCGAGAGGAATATCGTCAAACGTCTTCCATGTGCGGCCACCATCAGCCGTCAGCAACAACTGCGCGTCCGTATTGACAAGGACCTGCCCGCTACGTGAGCTGATATTCCACGGGGCTAGATCTCTGAGTGTCTGAGAACCAACCTCTGAGTGCACAACCTGCCACGACTTGCCGTCATCAGTCGAGCGAAGAAGAGAACCGGTATTGTAGCGAAACTTCGAACTCGTTCCCGACCACTCGAGATATTGATCGATGGCCCAGCACCACAATTCTCCGGACTCGGTTCTATGGAGTGACTCGACCCAGCGCGCCGGCACAGGCAGCGGCAATGACTCCCAAGTAGACCCTCCATTGACAGACCGAAACAGTCCACCCGGGACGAAACCGTCTGGAACGCCATCACTTTCCACGTCATAGCCACGGTAGGCAACGATCATCGCCTGCCCGTTGACAATACATGACGAGATCGCTGGCTTTACACTCGCGCTGTCGAACGGACCGGGTACACTACTCCACGTTCCGCCGGAGTCGACCGACATGAACAGGCTCCTGTATCCGCTGAGTAATGTCTTATCGTCGGTAGCATAGACAAAGGAAGTGCTATCGGGTCGTAGGTTCGTTGCTACCCGACCATTCAAGCGGCGAAGTCCACGTCTTCCGATCAGCATGAGCCCGGCAGGAGTCGACACACATGGTTGGGTGCCAATCTCATGCTGCGCCCGGGACGTTGACGGAAATTCCGTAGGAAGCCACGGTGCAAACTGTGCGGTCCTATCTCGGATGTTAACAGACAAAACCTCCCCGTTTTGATTGTGTGTGTATATCGCCCCATCGTGAGGCACGAGAGACGAAAATGAAAATGGGAAAATCGGTTCGTCTCCGGCACCGCGCGCTCTGAGAATTGGACGCAGTAGATCTTCCTCAGGTTCATAGATGCGCAGGCTGTTCGAGTGATAGCCAATGATCATGTTGTTGGCCATTTGCATCGGTGGGAGTCGTGAAAGAATCTTCGTCTTGCCCGACGTAACGTGATAGGTCACGTGTGAAGGGCTCATGCCATCGGTGTAACTCATGTAGATCGTTTCGCCTACAACACTGACAGATGTCCTAACCTTGCCAACATATCGCAGTTGTTTCGGGATATCCATTTTCACTGACCACACATCCCGACCATCAGAAAAAACGATGATCCCGCTGTCCATTGCCATAGCTGCGAGTGAGTCATTGATCACGTGAAAAACTGGCTCTCGTTCCTGTCTTAAACGCCAGATCGGACGCAGGGAATCCTTCATGTTGCGTATGCGCACATCCCGATGAAAGGACCACTCTTGAGAGCCACTTGGTCGTACCGCGACTCCAGTGTAGACGTCACGACTCGTCTCCATAACTGCTACGACAGAGCCATTCCGTAACGGGGTGAGCTCCCTGCAGGACCCTGGAATCTGGTTTGTTTTCAGCCATCGTTTCGAAGGCAACTCCAATCGATGCCAGGACGTATCTCGCTCGTATAAGGCTACGAATCCAAGATCAGGCAGGCGATTGACAAAGCCCCACGATCCTGATTCCACCGAGTCTGGCCACTGGCCGTAGTGCCAGCTGGCACCACTATTCGTCGAATACAGGCGACTGAGGACAAAACCATCTGGCTCAAAGGACCGACAAATCACGCCATAGTCGATGCCGCCCCCAAGTATAATTGATGAATCCAGGTCGGCACCGGTGAGGAGTTCGGGTGTCTTTCCCGGTGTGAAGCGAAAAATACTGCCCGGTGTCTCCCGTGGAGGTGTTCCTCCGGCTACCACCCAAACGCCACTGCTAAGAATGGCCATGTTCGGCAAAGCCTTGATTCGATCCCAGTTTGCTTCCGGGAGTACCGGCTTCATATCGGACAGCGATTGACCGCTATAGAGGCCATTGAATTCGAAGAGTGCAACATATCCCCATAAAGGATGATGAAACACCGTCCTCGGCGCTATACCGCTCCACCAAAGGTCCGGTTCACGGCCCTGAGCACAGACGTGGTCGGCGTTTAGGAAGTAAACGCACGCCAAAAGGCAAGTGATATAGTACTTCACGTTGAGTAGCATTTTCCACCTCCAAGAATGCAGTGATTTGCACAGTTTCCACCGTTGTCACACGCAGTGTAACATCCTGTACTAAAGTTCTTTGATAGACACTTTGGTAGCGCTAACACGTGACAGTAAATACCTGGGTTTGTAGGATCGGAGCATCGTGCCCCAGCATTGCAGGCAGGAATTGTCGCGCCAATGAAGTTGTAACAGCATAAGTCAGTGCCTCGGATGATGGCCTGATAGACTGCCGTCAGATTCTGATCCTTCAGCTCCTGAGGAACGCAGATTTTTTTCACCCACGTGATTGAGTTTATCGGGAATGCGCATTCGTTGGGAGGAACAGTACAGGGATTGTCCAGAGGCGTTGGCGGCACTGCCTGTTGAGTGCACATCCAGACGTTCGCTATGAACGCCCAGCATGGCAGACCTTAAACTCGTATTCCGTACCAACGCATTCACACTGAATTGGCGTCTGATTGCCACACTGATTCGGTGGACTAACACATTGTGACAAGGCTGACTGAGAACTCAGAAGAAATCCTGCAAGAGCGACAACGAGTGTTGGAATAATCTTCATGGCTGTGAACTCTAGTAATGAGTGGAAATACACAGTAGTTACGCCGTAATGTAAGACTAAGACCTGTGCGATCACGCCAGGTTACCGCCAGGTGGGTGCAACGGGGAAGAAAATAGAAATTGGGTGTGGCGCGCCTTCTGCGCTGGCGGCTTTCGAGAAGGCTTGACGGCTGTACAAACAAAAACAGCGAAGCATTGGGCTTCGCTGTTGAAAGTACCGGAGGAGGGACTTGAACCCCCGACACACGGATTATGATTCCGTTGCTCTAACCACCTGAGCTACTCCGGCCCTTAAGAGGGGATGCAAAGATACGAACGTCCGTCAGATTCAAAACCTATGTTGGATTCTGCAAGCGACTGATCTCGTCTCGGATTCGAGCGGCCGCTTCATAGTCCTCGACCTTGATGGCCTGATCAAGTTCCTGTTCTAGCCTCTGTCGCAAGGTAAGGGGCTCTGCTGATGGTGCAGTTGCCGGCAATTGCTCTACCGGCGCTTCCTCGTCAGAACTTCCTTCTTCGAGCTCGCGTATTTCATCGGCATGGATCGACGCCTCGTCCATGATCGCTTCATCAACATACATCGGCACCTGACAGCGCACTGCCAGAGCGATCGCATCGCTCGGACGTGCGTCGATCTCCAAGTCCGAGTAATCGAAGAAGATCGATGCGTAGAACGTTCCGTCCTTGATCGACGTGATGACGACCTCGCGTACCTGCGCACCAAGAGAGTCTATGACGTTCTTGAGCAGATCATGCGTCATCGGCCGTTGCGGGCGGACGCCTTCAAGCTGGTTGGCGATAGCTTGGGCTTCCGGCTCACCGATGACGATCGGGAGTCGCCGCTGGCCGTCCACCTCACGCAGCAGCAGGGCATAGGCCCGCTGAGAATTCGGGTTGACCGATAGACCAAGTATGTCGACCTGCACCTTGTTCATCCGAACGCTATCCTCAATTCTTACCCGTGATCGCCGAGATGGCGCCGGTCAAACGCGGAAGGACCTCAAACACGTCTCCAACGATGCCATAATCGGCAACGCTGAAAATAGGGGCGTCCTTGTCTTTGTTGATTGCGACAATAATCTTGCTCGACGACATGCCGGCAAGATGCTGCACTGCACCGCTAATGCCGCAGGCAACGTACATGGTCGGACTAACGGTCTTGCCGGTCTGTCCCACCTGCTCGCGGTGGGGACGCCAACCGGCGTCGACCACAGCACGTGATGCGCCGACAGCGGCACCAAGACTCTTTGCCAGACCTTCGATCAGGTTGAAATGCTCAGGCGCCTTCAGACCTCTTCCACCGGAAACGATGATGTCGGCCTCCGAGACATCCAGCTGACCCTCATTGCGGGTTACGGAGGTAACGCGCATCGTCGGCAAAGAAGATGCCGAGGTCGGCACAAAAGATTCCGAAGCGGCTTCGCCCCCTGAGATGTTCTTGGCAGTAAAGAGATTCGGGCGCAGAGTTGCTACGGTCGTGGATGTCGTAGATGTGACATTCACGAGTGCCTTACCTGCATAGACCGGACGTGTTGCCTCCACCGATCCGGCTGTGCCGCTGAGGGCAACACAGTCGGGCAGGAAACCGGCACTGAGCCGCACAGATACGCGCGGGGCCACGTTCTTTCCGAACGAGTTTGCACCGAACACCACCAACGATGCGCCGATCGAGACGGCTGCATCGGAGATGGCAGCTGCCATGCGTGCAGAGGGGATCGACGTCCACTCATCACCGCTGATGTTCAACACCTTGGAAAGGCCGTAGGCACCGGCGGCAGCGAACTGCTCCTGCGCGCCGTTGAAGATGACGCCCGTGATGGCCGATGATCCGGCAACGGACAGGGCAGCTGTGATGGCTTCGCATGAGGTACGCTTCAGACCACCGGCTTGTGCTTCGAGTACGACGAGTATGCTCATTGTCAGATCACCTTTGCTTCTTCGTGGAGGAGACGGACCAGTTCCATGACGTCGGCGTCAGAGTCGCCCAGCACCTTGTTCAAGCGCTTGCTCACCGGCAACGTCATAGAGGTAGTTGCCACACGGGCCGACTGAGCGCCTGATGCACGTTCAGCGATCGGCTTGGACTTGGCCTTCATGATGTCAGGGAGCTTCGGATACCGCGGATCGTTCAGCCCCTTCTGAGCACTGATAACGCAGGGGAGCTCACACGAAACGGTATACTTCCCGCCTTCGATGTCACTTTCGGCAGTGATTGCAGAGCCGTCGATCGAGAGCATTGATACCATCGGAATATCTGCCCATCCGAGGATTTCAGCCGTCATCGATGGAAGTGCGAATGAATCGTAGTCGATCGACTGCCGACCAAAAATGATCAGATCCGGAGTGGTCTCCTTGGCCAGATCGGCGATCGAGCTGGCAACACAGAAAGAGTCACCTCGCTGGTCATCCTTGATGTGGATGGCTGTGTCGACGCCCATGGCAAGTGCGGTACGGAGAACTTCCTTGACCGAGTCCGGTCCGACGCTGACGGCTGTGACTGTTCCACCGTGTTGTTCGCGCTTACGAAGTCCTTCCTCGATCGCGAACTCATCGTACGGATTCAGGATGTACTTGACCCCTGCGGGGTTGATCGATGTGCCATCGGCACCGACGGCCACCTTGGTGGTCGTATCCGGTACCTGGCTGATGCACACGAGTATGTTCATGTGTGTGACTGTGAGTTATTCGTGATGAAATTGCCGTTCAAAGGGCTGCAAAGATACGCCAATCAGATTATACCCATCGCCCAGAGCAGACTCACATTGGCACGCTCAACGTCGGCCTTTGCCGAGACCAATCGCTGCAGAGCTTCGCCGTAGAATCGTTCCCTGAGGTTCAGGGTCAGAAGCGAAGCGTCGCCCGCCGTAAAGCGTTGCTGTTCGGCGTTGACCATGATAAGAGCCAGTCGGACTTCCTCCTGGGCGATCGTCAGACGCTCCAGCGAACGCTCGATGGCGATCATGGTATTGCGGACATCGATCTCTACCAGTCGGCGCATCAACTGAACGGCAAACTCTGCACGGTCGACGGCCACCGAAGTTGTCTGCACACCGGCCGAGGCCTGGCGGAAGAAAAGGGGCTGCTGCATGCGCAGACCAACCTTGTAATCGAGTGCCGATGGTTGTCCCGCATCGAAGGCCACAACGCCGGCATCAAGCTCAAGGTTCGGTCGCATGAACTCGCGTGCCAGAGTCGAGTCAAGCCGGGCCGTTTGCAGCGCTAGTTCAACGCGGCGCAGCTCCGGACGCGCCGCAAAGGCAACGTCAATGGCCCTATCGGTCGTACGTGACGAGTCAGGACGTCCGGTCAACCCCGTCGGGGCGTCAAAAGGATCCGGAATCTGGATGCCGTTATCGGCAAAGATGAGCCCCTTGACATCGACGGCGAACTGCTCGGCCATACGAAGCGTGCGAAGGCGCTCGCCCTCGCGTCGACGCACCTCCTGAGCCGCTTCTGTGGAGTCAATAAGGGCCGACTCACCGCTAATCGAGCGTCGTATGATGAAGTTCTGCCTACGCCGCGCCAGCTCCAGTAGTGTGTCAGCCACTGCAACAAGTTCGGCTGCCTCACTCCAATCCAGAAAACGAAGTGCACCTGTGCGAAGCAGGGCATTGCGTTCAATGCGCTGTTGCGCACGCGCCAGGTCGGGTCGAAGTTCGGCCTTGCGAAGGTTGTTACGCCGAGCATCCGTGAAGATGCCTTGCAAAAGGGGCACGCTCACGCCAAGCGATGCCTCGCCGGCTGTTGCCGTTAGATCCTCCGGGTTGATCGAAAAGCCCGTGCCGCGCTGAAATCCGGCCTTGATCTTGGGACCAAACAGCATGTCAAGGGGCTGCTCGATCGACCCCTCGAGGACGGTAAGCTTGTCGCTGCCTGACTTGACCTTTGATTCGTAGTTGAAGGCGAGGAACGGATCGAACCGCCCGAGAGCTGATCGCACATCCGCATCGGCAAGCTCGGGCTCAAGGTTCGCGGCCCTGATAGTAGGGTGATTCCGCTCGACCAGGTCGAGAAACTCACGCAGGCCCACACGGCGTTGTGCATGGCTGGTCTGCTGAATGAGGGCAGCGACCACGAGTATCAGCAGGATGCGAAGAGACATTCTCACTTCTCCTCCTTACTCCCGTCCTTCTTGGCCGGCTTGCCGGCCGCCTTCGATGGTGCCACAGGATACTGAGGTGGGAAGCCCATCAGCTGACGCCAGAGCTCGAAGCCAACGGCCACATCATCAAGGAGCACCCAACCAGTAGCATCCGTTCCCTGACGTAGGTAACGGTTGCTCGGCCAGCGTCCATACTTGGATTCCTCAGCTGGTACGACGAGGATTCGGAATCGACCGGACCCATCGTCAGTTGCATCAACCACTTTGACGCGTCCATGGAAAACACCAACCTGCAGGGCTTGCCAACCCGAAAACTGGAACGCAGGGAAGCCGCTGAACTGCAACGAAACGAGGCGACCCGGTTCGACCAAGGCCGCATCCATGCTTCCTACGTAGAGCTCAATTGCCCGGTCATCTCCGGCCGGAACGATCAGCGCAAGGGGCGTACCTTCCTTGACCGTCATGCCTTCGCCGAACTTCTCAATTCGTACGATGACGCCCGAGATCGGCGCAAGCACCACGCCAGCGCCGCGGCGGGTCTCGGCGTTCGACACGCGAATGTCCATTTCGTGCATGGTCGAGTACGCCTGATTCACGACGCGCTCTTCCTCGGCTGAGAATGCCTCGATGTCCTGCCGCGCCGCCATAACACCCGTGAACGCTGCTACCGAATCAGCCACGGCTTTTTGCAGTCCGAGCTGGGCAGATTCGAGTTCACGTCGGGCCACCAGGTCACTGCGAAACAAAGTATCTGCTCGGTTGTAGCGAATGCGTGCCGTCTCGGTCTCGATCTTGGCATTGTCTAGGCGGGCACGAGACGCATCATAACGCTGTTCGGCCTGACGTCGTCTTTGCATGGCCACCTGAATTGCCTGCTCCTGAGCGGCAAAGGTCCGCCCCCTGAGCATACGAAGCCGATCGATGATCTCAACGTCCATGAAGTTGACGTTGATGTCGGCCATCACGAGAATAGTATCACCCTTGTTCACTCGATCACCTTCTTTAACGAACCATCTGGTGATGCGACCGCTGATGGCACTTTCGACGGTTTGCGGGCGAGCCTGGGGGGTGAATGATGTGACCCGTCCGCTGCCAACAACCGACTGTTGCCACGGAACAAAGATCAGAAACAGGATAGAGCCGACGAGGACAGAAAGCAGGATCGTGACCAGATGACGGTGTACTGCCGGACTTCCAAGAAGATTAAGCGAAAAACGATCAGACATCATAGGGCACCTCCTTGCGATGGCTGACGCCGCAGAATCAAGGAGCGCAGGTCCTCACGCTCGGCGCAAACCTCCTCGAGAGTTCCAGAACATACGAGTGCACCATGAGCAAGTACGTGGACCCGACTGGTGGCACCGATGATGTCGGTATCGAACGATATGTTCACAACAGTGCAGGATGTCCTCTTCATGAGCGAGTCAATCAGGCGCATCTTGAGACCGTCTTCCACACCCTGAAATGCACTGTCGATGATGATGATATCGGGCTTCCCGAGAAGTACCCGTGCAAGCAGAATGCGCCGTCGCACACTGAACGACAGGTTGGCACCGAGTGCAATCACTTCTGTTTGGATTCCCTTCGGCAAACGCTGAATCTCTTCCGTAAGCAAACACAGTTGCATCACCTCATCGATGGCTGCCTGAGGCAGGGGGCGACCAAGCGTGATGTTGTCCCGAACGCTACCCGGCACGAGTGCATCATCTGGATCAAGGTATCCGACATGTGATCGCAAAGATGAAAGATCCGCCAGCTTCGTGTCGACGCCGTTGATCCTCACATGTCCCTGACTCGGCAAAAGCAGGCCCACGATGAGCTTTGCCACAGTTGATTTGCCGCTTCCGCTTCCACCGACGATGCTGACATGTTCTCCGGCCTTGATGCTCAGTGACACATTGCGAAGTACCGACGAGGAACCGTCGGTGAATGACACGTTGTCGAGAACCACAGAACCACCATCCTTGACAGCAGGAACGACCTGGCCGACAGAATGCTCAGTTGGAAGCTTGGCGATCGTCTGCAGTTTGTAGATCGCAGCCGTGAAATCGTAGAAGTCATCAAACTGCACTAGGAGTTTTTCGATTGCCCCGATTATCATTACGATGATGATCTCAGCAGCCACTAGCTGACCGAGGGAGATGGCCTCCTCGAGCACAAGCACTCCACCGAGTGCCAGAATGCCCACAGTTGCAAACGCTTTGAAGATGTATGAACCCAGCATCTGCCGGGCCATGATCCGAAAGTGACGTGCTTTGGCATCAACATACTCGACATTCAGAACATCGAGCCTGTTCTGGGCATAGTCACTGTCACCGTCGAGCTTGATGGACCGTTGATTGCGAGCGACCTCTTCAAGCCATGCCGCCGTGGAATACTTTGCATTCGATACGGCAAGTGAGGTCGTCAGTGCGCCACGGCCAAACACAAACACGAGTATCGGAATGAAACCGATGAAAATCAGGTCATAGACCAGAAAGAACGGGTGGTACAGGAACAACACCAGAAGTCCGGTGAGCAAGATCAGCAGCGCTCCAACGCCTTCAAGAAGGAACTTCCCAATGGTCTTCTGCACGGTGATAACATCGAAAAAGCGGTTCACAAGCTCAGGGACATACATTCCGCGGATGGCATCTTCCCTTAGCCGTGGAATGCGATTGACGATGTCAAATGCAGTCGTAACAAACAGTCGACGCTGAATGATGTCGATGACGTGACGTTCAAGAACCATCATGGCCGCTATGACAAGCATGGCAAGGAGCACCACCACGCAGAGGACAACCAACTGGCGACTGAAGACGCCAAGCGCAACGGCGTTCACGACTGCCTGACTGCTCAATGGCACGACAAGTCCAAGCAGACTTATGAACGTCGAGTACACCACGACGATGAGGATGTCTCGCTTCTCAGCGATCAGCAAGCTCTTGATAAGGGGCCATACATCCCGAAATCTCACCTGCTTTGTCTTGCCCGGATACGACCCTGTTGAAGACCCCCGAGATTCTGTTGTCTCATCGCCCTTTAAGAACGAATGCTGCGCTATTGGCACCACGATGCAGTCGCCGTCTTTGATCAACGCCAGCACATCGTTCCATGTGCCCCTCTGCGAGGTATTCGCAGAATGGTCGACGATCAGATAGGTCGACTGTGACGTGCGCTCGGCACGATGAACATTGCCGTTTGCATCGACCCAGATCACCATGGCTGGATCGGCAGGAAGTTTCGTTCCCGACTTTCGCGTGGTTGCCATGATGCCGATGTCGCGCAGGATGCTACCAAGACGATCCAGCATCACGAGGTCGCCATCAAGACACTCTTCAACACGGTTGAAAATTGTGACGTTGATGTCATGGATCTTGGATCGTTCCGCAACGGAGTGCAGACACTGCTGAAGCTGCTGACGGATCGAGATCATAGTCGACTGACTCCTCTCGAACGAGGCCCTGCGGATGATCCGCGTCCGAGGCACTGTGTGTTTCTCATATGTGTGGCCGCTTTGACGAACTGCATTGATAAATCATGCACATACGGCAAACATGGGGATTATTTTCTCAGTTCCGCAGAGAGGTATCTGCCCGTAAGCGACACGTCTGATGACGCCACATGTTCGGGCGTTCCCGAAGCTATGATCTGTCCGCCCTCACGTCCGCCCCCGGGGCCAAGATCGATGATGTGATCGGCGCTGACGATGACGTCCAGATTGTGTTCGATGACAACCACCGTATTGCCCCGCTCGACAAGTCGGTGCAATAGCTTCATCAGAACACTGATATCCTCAAAATGCAGTCCTGTCGTTGGTTCGTCGAGAAGATAAAGCGTCTTGCCGGTGTAGGATTTTGCCAGTTCCGTGGCAAGTTTCACGCGTTGCGCCTCGCCCCCTGACAACGTAGTGGCCTGCTGCCCAAGCGTGATGTAGGTCAGCCCCACATCCATCAATGTTTGCAGCCTTGTGGAGATTCGGGGGATATCGGAGAAGAACGCACGTGCCTCCTCGACGGTCATTTCCAAAACGTCGGAGATGGATTTGCCTTTGAACCGCACCATCAACGTCTCGGCATTATACCGTTTACCTCCGCATGTCTCACAGGACACATACACGTCGGGAAGGAAGTTCATTTCGATCTTCCGCAGGCCCACCCCTTCGCATTCTTCGCATCGTCCGCCGGAGACATTGAAGGAGAACCGACCGGCCTGGTAGCCACGGATCTTCGCCTCTGGCAGCATCGTAAAGAAGTCGCGTATCAGCGTGAATAGTCCGGTATACGTAGCCGGATTCGAACGGGGCGTTCGCCCGATCGGTGTCTGGTCGATCTCGATGACCTTGTCAATGAACTCAAGTCCATTGATGGAGTCGTATTCTAGGGGCTTGAGTTCCGACCGATGTAGTCGAGCGGCCAAGATCGGGTAGAGAGTATCGTTGATGAGCGAACTCTTGCCTGATCCGCTCATGCCCGTGACGCAGGTGAATGTACCGAGTGGGATCTGCAGATCAACGCCTCGGAGGTTGTTACCGCGCGCCCCTTTCAATTCGAGGGTCTTACCATTGCCGGCTCGACGTAACTCCGGACGAAAGACGCGACGTTGCCCACTGAGGTACTGCAGAGTGATGGACGGAGAATCCGACACATCGTGCCCGGAAATGATATCGCGGATCTCCTGGGCTGACTTCACGGCAACGATCGAACCACCGTGGACACCTGCGCCAGGGCCAACGTCGATCATGGTGTCGGATTCCTCGATCATTTCGCGATCGTGCTCCACCACAAGAACCGTGTTCCCGATGTCGCGGAGTCGCTTGAGTGACTCGATAAGTTTGCGATTGTCGTGCTGGTGAAGTCCGATCGATGGCTCGTCGAGAACGTAGGTGACGCCCACTAGGTGGGAGCCGATCTGTGAGGCAAGCCTGATACGCTGAGATTCTCCGCCTGACAAGCTGCGTGCGCTACGTTCAAGGGTCAGGTAGCTGAGCCCAACGTCATCAAGAAACTCCAGACGCTGGTTGATCTCCTTGAGAATAAGGAAGGCAATATGGTTCTGACGCTCGGAGAGTTTGTCCGAGAGTGAAAGAAACCATGTGCGAGCGTCGACAATGTCGCGTCGACACAGATCGACAATATTCTCATCGGCTACGCGCACATTCATGTGCGGCGTCTTGAGCCTACTTCCGTTGCACTCGCGGCAGGTGACGGTGGCAAAGAACTTTTCGATGGACTTTCGCACCGACGATGATGCCGACTGCTCGTATTGATGTCGCAAGGATGGCAATACGCCCATGAACTGGTGTTTGACGTTTGTGCCGCGAAGAGAGGTGTCGTAGCGTGCCTTGCCGGTTCCGTGGAGAAGGTCATCGAGAAGGGCCGCATCGATCTCGCCAACAGGCTTCATGACGTTGACCTTGTGATGATCGCACCAGGCCAGAACCTGCTTCCAAAGCCATGTATCGCGTCGTGCACCCAGAGGGGCAATCCCTCCAGAAGCAAGTGATAGAGAAGCATCGGGTATCACCAATCCAGGATCGAAGTCCTGCAGCTGTCCGAGACCATCACAGGAGTCGCATGCACCGAACGGTGAGTTGAACGAGAACATGTTCGGGGCGGGTGTCTCATACGATGTGCCGCACTGTGGGCATGCATAGCTCGTGCTGTAAAAACGATCCTTCCACGTATCGGGCTCGGATTCATGAAGCACCGTCAAGCCCCCTTCACCGAGTTGGAGGGCCATTTCTATGCTGTCTGTCAACCGCTTGGTCGGTTCTGCTTCGATCACCAGCCGGTCGATCACCAGCTCAATGGTGTGCGTTTTATATCGGGCCAGCTGCATGCCTTGTGTGATCTCGGTCAGCTCGCCGTCGATGCGCACTCGGGTGTAGCCCTGACGTCGGAACGACTCCAACTGCTCACGATAATGGCCCTTGCGCCCCTTGACGACCGGAGAAAGAATCTGGATGCGTGTGCCAACGCCAAGGGCAAGAAGGGTGCCGATGATCTGGTCAACGGTCTGTTGTTGAACAGGGATCTGACATTCGACGCAGTACTGAGTGCCGATCTTGGCAAACAGAAGCCGCAGATAGTCATAAATCTCCGTGACTGTTCCAACGGTCGACCGTGGGCTCATGCCCGTACTCTTTTGTTCGATCGAGATGGCAGGGGAGAGACCCTCTATCGTGTCGATGTCAGGCTTCTTCATCACACCGAGAAACTGTCGGGCGTATGATGACAGACTCTCGACGTAGCGACGCTGCCCCTCGGCAAAGACGGTATCAAAGGCAATGGATGACTTTCCTGAGCCGCTCAGCCCCGTGATCACTACCAGACGATCACGTGGTATATCTAAGTCAATACCCTTGAGGTTATGCTCCCGCGCACCACGAATTGAGATCGTGGTTATCTCCGTGGTGTCTGCGTCAAGTTCCGGTTCGAGCGGGCGTGGTGGCATCATTGGAAAGTCTTTATCTCGGCAAATCTATCGTGTAGCGGTTGATGACTGCTTGTATAAAACATGACCAATGGTCATATTTGTGACCTGTAGTCAGACAAATGACTCACGGTCATCGCCTCAAGGATACAACAATGCCGCGTTTTCTGCTCTTTCTCGTGTCAGTCTTCCTCACGTTTTCGCCGGCTGCTTTCGCCCAGGTTCGGTCATTGTCTCTTGACGAGGCGATCGAGTTGGCAATGAAGCAAAACAAGACCATTGCCGTGGCTCGACTTGGCGTAAAAAAGGCCGAATCTCAGGTCCGTGAGGCTTTTGGTACGGCCTTGCCAACATTGAACGTTTCAGCAGGGTACAATTACAACATTCAGCTTCCCGTTTTCTTTTTCCCCAATCCGCAAACGGGCGAAGTATCGCCGCTTCGGTTTGGACTTACCAACACATACAACGTCACAACGCAGGTACAGCAGCTGATTTTCAGCAGCGCAGCTTTCACTGCCATTTCGGCATCGAAGCTCTATAGTGATGCTGCAGAAGCACAGCTTGATGCAGCCGTGGCCGAAGTTGTCACCGAAACAAAGAAGAGATACTATCAGGCCGTGGCGGCAACGGGATACGCCTCGGTAGCGGATGCATCACTGACGAATATTCTCGAGGTGCAGCGAAACATCACGGCGTTCTTTGCCGAAGGCCTCGTGGCTGAGTTCGACAAGATCCGCGCTGATGTTGCTGTTGCCAATGCGCGTCCGATGGTTCTGCAGGCCAAGTCTGGGAAGTACGCTGCGATCGCTGCGCTACAGACATACATCGGCATGAACCTTGCCGATTCGATCTCTGTCTCTGAAGGGGGCTTCCCGGCACTAAAGGAGACACCGCAGATCGATGGCTCGGTGGCGATGGCGGTGAATGACAATCTCGATCTCAGGGCGCTTCGGCATCAGATCGATGTGAGCTCGCGGATGGTCGACCTCAGCCGTTCGGACTACTATCCAACCTTGGCGGCATTCGGGCAGTGGCAGAATCAAGGACAGAGTGAATCGCTCAGTGGCTGGCAAAGCGCATCCAGCACCGTTGTTGGGCTGAACTTTTCAATGAATCTGTTTAACGGCCTGCGCTCAAACGAACGCGTCGAACAGTCCCAGATCGATGTTCTCTCGGCCAAGGAACGACTCAATCAGCTCACCGAGCTTATCCACCTCCAGGTGCGTACGCTCATCAACCAGCTTGAGTCGGCAAGGGAGCGTTCTCTGGCGCAAAAGTCAACCGTAGAGCAGGCGCAGCGCGGATACGAGATCGCTCGCATCCGATACCGCGAAGGCACGGGAAGTCTGCTTGAGATCAACGATGCCGAAACGTCTCTTGCTCAAGCAAAGCTCAATGCCATAACCGCGCTCGTTGATTACCACGTCACTCGTGCCGACTTCGAAAGGGCGACCGGACAGGTCGACAGGTCGTACTGGCGTTTCGTGCGCAAAGACGGACGTTGAGGGAGCATCCCTATGGGAACCACGCAACGAAAGGAGCGGGAGCGCGACCAGCGACGTCGTGCCATTCTCGCCTCAGCCCGAACGGCATTTGTCAAGCACGGCATCGCCACAACCACGATGGAGCGAATTGCCCAGGAGGCTGAGCTGGCAAAGGGAACGCTCTACCTGTACTTCAGAAACAGGGAAGAGCTGCTCATGGGTTTGTTGGCCGATGATATCGCCGTGCTGACCTCATCTCTGCAGCAAGTGGTGGAGAGCCCCGTTCCGCCACCGGAGAAGCTGGCACTGGCATTCGGAAAGTTCTACACGTATTCGCAGGAGAACCTCTTCTTCTATCAGGTGATGACTCAGACCAACATCGGCCTGCTCGTCCAGTCGAACGTAGAAGGTACAGTGGTCGGTGATTTCATCTCCGTCAACGAGCGGCTCATCCGGTTGGTTGAGAGCATCGTTGAACAAGGCGTTGAACTCGGGTACTTTGAGCTGCACGGACCGATACGAACCGTCGTGGCAGAGATCATCATCGCCATGAAGGGTTCCGTGATGATCCTTCGCAACAACCTCATCCCTCCCGGCTGGGTGACCGAGCCGGAGGACGTCATTTTGCAGGACATCGTTCAGCTGATCATCCGCGGATTGCAGCGCTCATCTTCTCACATTATCACGAGAGATGCATCATGAATACGACCGCGACTCGGACGGTTGCCGCTTTCGGCATCATGCTTTTCATGGCTCTGGCTGCCGGCTGCACAAAATCGAAGACTACCGTCACACCCGAGCGACGCTCCATTACACAGGCCGTCTATGCCTCGGGAAAGATCTTTCCTGTAGGATTCCATCGAGTCTCGTCCAAAGTACCGGGAATCGTTGATCAGATTCTTGTGAAGGCGGGTGACTCGGTGACCATCGGTCAGCCGTTGCTGAGAATTCGGGCGACATCCTCTGACCTTGCCGTAGAGACGGCTCAAACGCTTTATGGGCTGGCCGACGAAAATGCAAGCGACAAAGGGGCGCTCCTGCGCTCGGTCATGGCCGATCTTGAGGCGGCACGCTCCAAGTATGTTCTTGACTCAACCAACGCCGCACGCACGCGCCGACTGCTGACCCAGCAGGCGACATCACAGTCGAACTATGACGCCGCCAAGACACAATTCGAGGTATCTCAGCGGCAGTACGAAAAGGTCCGGGATGTCTATGAGTCGACACGTCGTCGGTTGGCCGCCGAACGGCGCACAGCTCAGTTGAATGTCTCGATCCAGCGATCGCTGCGCGATGAATTCGTTCTGACAGCATCGGCCAGTGGACGTGTCTATGATGTCATTCCGAAGGTTGGTGAGCTTGTCATGCCACAGCAACCACTGGTTGAGATCGGGGAATCGTCGAGCATTGAGGTAGAGCTGGCGATAGATGAAAGTGACATCGCATTAGTTGCCGTTGGACAGCGTGTTGCCTATTCGGTCGATGCTGTAAAGGGGCGAACCTTCGGTGGTGTGATCGTATCGATTACGCCTCGTGTATCGGGAGTCGACAAGACGGTGAGTGTGACGGCCAGCATCGATGCAGATGCGGTACAGTTGCTGCCGGGAATGTCCTTGGAGGCCAACATCGTCGTCTCGAGCAGATCGCGGGCCTTGGTTCTTCCGCGCGAGGCAGTACCGATCGACCATATGGTGACGGTCCGCAGAAATGGTGAAGAGATGCGCGTAAAGCTCATAACAGGAGTCGAGGATCTTCGATACGTGGAGATCATCTCCGGTCTTAACGATGCAGACGAGGTAGTGCTGTGACGTCATCGTCGCAAAAGAGCCCCTTGCTGAGCATCGCATGGGTCCACTTGGTCAGCAAAAAGCGACAGACCATCGTGGCCATGTTAGGTGTGATGTTTGGCGTAACGGTGTTCATTTTTCAGGCAGGTCTGCTGACAGGTCTGCAGAGCTACTTTATCGAGAAGACCGTCAACACCACGGCGCACGTTCACATCTATAACGATGTGCGAGTTTCTCGACCTCATGTTCTCGATCTTCACGCCGACACCGCGTCAACATGGACCATTGTGCGAAACCAGAAGCCCCGAGACGAGGAACGTCGGCTCCGCAATGGTTATCAGATCATGCGTCTGATCGAGAAGGATTCCCGTGTAGAGGGAGTTGCCCCATATCTGGGTTTGCAGGGGATCTTGCGCTACGGAATGTCGCAACAGGCCGGTACCCTGGCTGGCATTGATGTGCAGCGAGAGGATCAGCTGTTTCAGGTGGCCGACAATCTCATTGCCGGAGAGCTGGTTCGGATGGAGACGCTTCCCAATGCCGTGATTCTCGGTTCGGGGCTGGCCGACAAACTTGGAGCCAAGCTGAATGACAACATCACGGTGATTTCTTCTCGCGGCGTGTCGCTCGACATGAAGGTTGTCGGTATCTCAAAGACGGGGATAACCCTTCAGGACAACACGCGGGCATACATCTCGATACGCAACGCTCAAAGACTGCTGCAGCAATCTGCCACGTATATCACGGACATAAATGTTCGCTTGAAGGACGTTGATGTTGCCCAGTCCGTAGCCGATGAGTACCAAACCGTGTTTGGCTACAAGGCAGAGGATTGGAAGGCTGCCAACGCCAATGTTTTCGGAATCTTCCGCATTCAGAATCTTACGGTCGTGTTTGTCATCATCTCGATTCTGGTTGTGTCCGGCTTCGGCATCTTCAATATCCTGATGACAATCATCTACGAGAAGATGCCAGACATAGCAATCCTCAAAGCGATGGGATATCGGGACCGAGACATTCGCAGGGTGTTCCTGATCGAATCTATTGCCATCGGGACCAGTGGTGGACTTCTTGGACTTCTGCTCGGTTTTATCACCTCGAAGATCGTAGGAATGATCCCACTCAACATCCAAGGATTCGTCAGCGTCCAGTATCTGGTGATCAATTTCAACCCACTGTTCTATCTGGCTGCCTTTGGGTTCGCGCTCATCTCCACGACAGTGGCAGGGTACTTCCCGGCGCGTAAGGCTGCTCGATTCGATCCGGTCGAGATCATTCGGAGCCGATGATGAACGACCCTATCATCGTGGCGACGAACGTCACGAAGACATTTACAGAGCCGGTCGAGTTCAATGTCTTGAACGACATTTCGCTGACCGTCAACAGGGGTGAATTCGTTGTACTCGTTGGCCCCTCCGGCAGCGGGAAGACCACATTGATGTACGCTCTCTCGACACTCGACACCGACTATGACGGGAAAATCTCAATCGACGGTGTTGACATTCGCAGTCTCGATAGGGACAGTCTAGCGGACTTCCGCAATTCCATGATCGGCTTCGTGTTTCAATTCCATTACCTGCTACCCGACTTTACCGTTCTGCAGAATGTTATGCTGCCGGCACAAAGGCGTGGCTTACTAACGTCAGAGGAGATGGAAGAGCGGGCCATGAAGACGCTTTCGATGCTAGGTGTTGCAGACCAGGCTACGAAACGATCGAGCAAGCTCTCCGGTGGTCAGCAACAGCGCGTTGCCATCGCGCGAGCACTTATCAATGAACCGAAGATCATTTTCGGTGACGAACCCACAGGAAATCTTGATACGAAGAACACCTCTTTGGTTCTTGACATTTTGAATGAGCTGAAGACGGAGTTTCATCAGACCATCCTCATGGTCACGCACGACGTGCAGTTTGCGCGCCGCGCCGATAGGATCATCTCGATTCGCGACGGTCGAATCGTACCCAATGACGAACATTACTCACCATCACAAGACTGATCATTATGAAACGACTTCTCTGGGCCCTGCCCATCGTCATGTTCATCACTTCCTGCGGGGAGCCGCAAGCCCCTTCGGCAGGAGAACGCCTTAAGCAGCTGCGTGCTGACAAGATGCGCATCGAGGCTGAGATCAAGAAGCTGGAATCGACGCTCTCGGATTCCGAGAATGCTGCAACAGCGATGCCCGTATCTGTCCAGCCAGCGGCTGCATCGGAGCTGGTGCATTTTATCGACGTCAAGGGGACAGTCGATGCGCGCTCGACCATTACGCTCTCTCCACAGATGGGCGGTCGCATAACGAAGGTGAATGTATCGCCTGGTCAGCCCGTAACAGCCGGTCAGGTGCTGGTAGAGCTCGACGACGAACTTATCCGCAAGGGAATCAAGGAAGTTGAAGTACAGTTGGATTTTGCTCGTACGCTGTTCGAGAAGCAGCGCAGGATCTTCGAACAGAAGGCCGGCAGCGAGATCCAGTACCTAACGGCAAAGAACCAGCTCGAGGCACTGGAACGCCGCATGGAGTCGCTACAGGAGCAACGGACCATGTCGCGCATTACAGCTCCACGCAGCGGTTTTGCAGAGAACATCATGGCAAAGGTTGGCGAAATGGCCATGCCCGGTATGCCCGCGCTTACGATCGTCAACATGAGTGACGTTCGAGTGGTAGTGGATGTGGCCGAGACATTCCTGTCAACCGTAACACTTGGCGATCGTGTGAAGATCGAGTTTCCCGAGATCTCCGATACTGTTTCCACGACCATCAAGGCCGTGTCTCGACTGGTGAATCCGGCAAGCCGAACGTTCAGATTGGAGATTCCACTAAGCCCCGTTCCTGCTGCCTTGCGTCCAAATATCACCTGCCGTGTCTCGATCAATGATGTGACGCTCAAGAATGTTCTAGTTCTTCCGCTGGCAGCCGTACTCCACGACAATCGCGGGGCCTATGTCTACGTGGTGGGTGAGAAGAACGTGGTCCGTCGCATTGACATCACCACTGGACTTTCTTCAGGGGGCGATGTGCAGATCACCAGTGGCCTCGAGTCAGGACAACGTGTTGTCACCAAGGGTGCCACCATGGTATCGGCCGGTCAAACTGTTCGCATCGTCGGGTAAGAATAGACATGCAACACCACAAGAGCTTTCCCATCACGGCTTGGGCCGTTGAAAACCGTACCACGATCTATGTTCTGATGGTCATCGTCAGCGTGCTCGGCATTCTGACCTATATCAGACTTCCAAAGGAGCAGTTTCCCGATATCGTTGTGCCAACTGTTCTGGTCTCTACGATCAATGCCGGTACTTCACCGACTGACATAGAGAATCTCATCACGCGCCCGATCGAAAAGCAGATGAAGTCAGTGGCCGACGTCAAGAAGGTCACCAGCAATAGTATCCAGGATGCATCTATCGTCGTCGTTGAGTTCACAACCGACATTGATCCCGTAGTTGCCAAGCAGCGAGTAAAGGATGCTGTCGACCGTGCCCGTTCTGAGCTGCCGACGCAGCTGACGAAGGAGCCACAGGTGGCCGAGATCGACTTCTCGGAGTTCCCGATCATGAACATCAACATCTCGGGGACAGTTGGACTCGAGGCTCTGAAGAAGTACGCAGATGAGTTGAAAGACAAGCTCGAGTCATTGCCTCAAATCCGACGTACCGACGTCATCGGTGCACTTGAAAAAGAGATTCGTGTTGATGTGGATCCTTACCGCCTTCAGGCACTGGGTCTGTCATTTGACGACGTGTCTCGTGCTATCCAGCTTGAGAATGTCAATATCTCGGGCGGCGACCTTCTCAACGCCGGCGTGCGCCGCAATCTGAAGGTTAGTGGTGAGTTTGCCTCTGTCGATCAGATCAACAATGTGATTGTGCGGAGCTTCCGAGGAGTGACGGCATATGTTCGCGACGTGGCCACGGTGCGCGAGACCACCAAGGAACAACAGAGCTTTGCTCGCCTCGATGGCAAGGAGGTCATTACTCTGGCCGTCCTCAAGAAAGCGGGAGAGAACCTGATCGCTGCCTCGGATCAGATCCAGCAGATCGTTAAGGAGTATTCCGAAACGAAGCTGCCGTCAACAGTATCGATCACAATCACGAATGACCAGTCGACGGCAACGCGTATCAACCTGGCCGACCTGATCAACACGATCATCATTGGCTTCCTGCTGGTGACCATCGTGCTGATGTTCTTCATGGGTGTACAGAATGCGCTGTTCGTTGGTCTTGCCACGCCCCTTTCCTCCTTCATGGCATTTCTTGTGATGCCGGGGCTTGACTTCACATTCAACATCGTTGTGACGTTCGCATTCCTGCTCGCACTGGGAATCGTGGTCGATGATGCGATCGTGGTCATCGAGAATACTCACCGTCTGCACACGAAAGATGATCTCGATGTCAAGACTGCCACCAAGTATGCGGCAGCCGAGGTGTTCGCACCTGTTGTTGCTGGCACGCTGACAACACTTGCGCCGTTCTTCCCGCTCTTGTTCTGGCCGGGATTGGTAGGGGAGTTTATGGTCTACCTTCCAGCGGTCCTGATCATCACACTCACGGCTTCATTGATTGTTGCTTACATCATGAATCCGGTCTTTGCTGTTGATTTCATGGACAGAAAGCCAGTCGTCATGACCAGGAGGCGCCTGATGATCACCGGTGGGGCTGTTGGTCTGCTCTCTGCGGTTGGTATCGTCACGGGCCAGCTCTGGATCATGTCGCTGTCGCTCTTCTGTTTGATGTTCTGGTTCTTCAATCGGCGGTACTTGACGCCGAAGCTCATTCTGCGCTTTCAGGATCGAACCCTACCGAGCATCATGGCTCTCTATCGGTCTACCCTGCGCTGGTCGCTGCGTGGTCGGCGTCCGGTTCTGATAATTGCGGCGATGGTTGTAATGCTGATGGCAACGTTTGCCCTGATGTTCGTGGCCGGACCTCAGGTCACGTTCTTTCCGAGTGGTGAACCGAACAATGCCTTCGTATACATTCAACTGCCGATCGGCACTGATGCCGTTGAAACAGATAACGTTGTAAGATTGGTTGAACAACGAATACAGAAGGAGCTCGGACCTTCAAACCCGCTAGTCAAGTCAGTAATCTCGAATGTTGGTCTAGGGGCCGGGGATCCAAATAATCCTGATCGTACTGTTACACCGCACAAGGGTAAAGTCACCGTTGCATTCGTCGAGTATCAAAAGAGGAACGGTGACAGCACAGGGCAATACCTTGCTCGTTTCCGCAAGGCACTTGCTGACATACCGGGAGTGGAGATCGTCGTTGACAAAGAAGCCAACGGCCCACCGACCGGAAAGCCGGTGAACATCGAGATCGCCGGCGATGATTTTGAAACGCTCACAGCGCTAGCCGAACAGGTGAGGGTATTCCTTGCCGACACGGTACGAATCGCTGGAGTCGAGAGGCTTCGTAGCGATTTGGTACGCAATAAACCAGAGCTTGCCGTCGTGATCGACCGAGAGAAGGCTAATGCCGAGGGTATCAACACGGTACAGGTTGGAATGCTCCTGCGAAGCAGCATGTATGGAGCCGAGGCTACGAAGTTCCGTGCCGGCGAGGAGGAATATCCCGTTCAGGTTCGTTCTATTGAGACCGTTCGGACTGACGCCGAGGCGCTCATGAATCAGCCGGTGTCCTTTATGGACATGAGCTCAGGCAGGTGGCGGCAAGTACCTGTGTCTTCGATTGCATCGTTGGAGTATACCTCCACGTATGCAGGGATCAACCGCAAGAACCAGAGGCGCGTCGTGACCTTGAGCTCGAATCTGCTCGAGGGCTATAATGAGAACGAGGTCAACGCCAACATTCGTCAGTCACTGGCAGGTTTCACGGTCCCCGAGGGATACTCGATCAAACTCACCGGCGCTCAGGAAGAACAGCAGGAGAGTGCCAGTTTCCTGGGATTTGCCTTCCTCGTGGCTGCACTTCTGATCTTCCTCATCATGGTGACGCAGTTCAATTCGATTGCCAAGCCCCTCCTGGTGATGGTGACCGTGCTGTTCAGCCTCATCGGCGTTTTGCTGGGCTTCATCATCTTCCAGATGACGTTCTCAGTGGCCATCACGGGGGTTGGGATTGTTGCACTCGGTGGCATCGTTGTGCGCAACGGTATCGTTCTGCTCGACTTCACCGATGTGCTGCTCGCTCAGGGCTGGACTCTGCGCAGGGCTGTCGTCGAAGGGGGCGCTATCAGATTCAATCCAGTCATCCTCACTGCGCTGTCCACGATCCTTGGCTTGGTGCCATTGGCAATCGGTTTGAACCTCGACTTCTGGGAGCTGCTGAACCTTCGCAATCCACACTTCCATATCGGTTCGGACAGCGTGGCATTCTGGGGACCACTTGCGTGGTCGATCGTCTTCGGTCTTGGGTTCTCGACATTCCTGACGCTGGTCATTGTGCCCTGCATGTACTACGTGATGGCACGGCGACGGATCTTCCGGATGCACCGAAAGACCCGCACGTCAGGATAACCTCATCATTTGCGCTTCTTGAAGTCAAGGGATGCGCTGTTGATACAGTAACGAAGTCCCGTGGGCTTCGGACCATCATCAAACACGTGGCCGAGGTGGGCTCCGCATCGTGCGCAGGTCACCTCGGTGCGCTCCATCATGAGCGAGTTGTCTTCCACAAGACCCACATTGGCTTTGGAAACGGGATCATAGAACGATGGCCAGCCGGAACCGGATTCAAACTTGGTGGCGCTCGGGAATAACTCAGTGCCACAGCAACGGCACAGGTAAAGCCCATCTTCATGATGATTCCAGTACTTCCCGGTGAAGGCGCGCTCAGTGCCCTTCTTGCGAGCTATGCGGAACTCGTCCTCGGAGAGTTCCTTGCGCCATTCGTCGTCGGTCTTCTCAATGCGGTTCATCGGAGTGGCCTTGCCAGTTGAAGTGGAATAGATCGATACTGGTTTTGAACCTGACTTTTGTCCGGTCTGCCCAGTGGAATTCGGCGTACAGGCGATGGCGATCAGGGCCGCGATCAACAGTGTGAATGTGTTCATCGGATGTCAATGGTTGGAACAATGGCAGGGGGCTCCTGGTGCCGGTCATACTGCACATGATGCAGAAAGAGTCCGGACGGGGGAGCCGTCTTTGATGCCGGAAACGAAGAGTGCTGGGACAAAAGTTCACGCAGCTGCTCTGGGGTGACCGAGCCACGTCCGCATTCGACGATCATGCCCACCATTTGACGCACCATCCGCCACAGAAAGTGAGAACCGCGGACGTGGATAAGGATCATTGGGCCGAATGTGTAAAGCCGACATTGTTCAAGATCGACCGTCGTTGACTTCGCCTCAGGATCATCCTGCGTGAACGACCTGAAGTCATGAAACCCCTCGAATACCGCACATGCCCCCTTCATCTTCTCATGATCAAGCTCATCCTTGATCCACCATACATAGCGCTTGCCAAAGGCCGTTCGCCGTTGTGAAATCTGATAGATGTATGATCTCGAAACCGCATTGTGCCTTGCATGAAAGCGTGGATGGGCCTTTTCTACCTGTACCACGTTGATGTCGGCAGGCAGCAGGTCATTGACCTTCATCCGCAGCACACCCGGGGAGAGCATTGTTCGAGCCTCCAGATGCGCCACCTGCTCCAGTGCGTGGACTCCTGCATCGGTGCGACCCGAACCCATGAATTCGAAGTCCTCGGTGCCAAGGATGTCTTTGAGAGCACCGATGATCTCGCCCTGAACGGTGCGGGCATTCTTTTGCGCCTGCCAGCCCGAATAGCGCGTACCTTCGTACTCAACTGTAAACCGGAATCGTGCCATGAAGCAAGATAGCGAACTTGAAATCGGCAGGATGACCTTGATTAAGGCCATCGAAGACTATGCCGAACGTCACCCCGAAGAACATGACACGACGCTGAGGTTCCTTGACTTTATCCGGCGTGAGCCGGGCTGCTTCAGTCGACAAACTGCAGAGGGACACATCACCGGCTCAGCTTGGATGATTGACAGGGGGCTTGATCATACGCTTCTGACGCATCATCGAAAGCTCAACAAATGGCTTCAGCTTGGCGGACATGCTGATGGTGATCATGATGTGGTCCGAGTGGCATTGACCGAAGCTCGCGAAGAGTCAGGTATTGACGACGTAAGCTTGCTCCATCCTACGATCTTCGATCTCGACATCCATGTTATTCCCGCTCGGGCAGCCGATCCGGAACATCTGCACTACGATGTGCGTTACGTCATCCTGGCAGGGCACTCTGCCCACGTAGTAGGTGCTGAGTCGCATGATCTATCGTGGGTGCCGGTAGAAAACATAACTGATTTCACACAAGAAGAATCCATGCTTCGCATGGCCACCAAATGGAAAAAATTGAGCGAACAGTACAGATAAATGCCCCGATCGATCGGGTCTTTCATTTTCACGACGATACACGGAATCTCCTGAAGATCACTCCACCTGGTATCAGGGTGACGATAGAGACGCAAGGAGTCCCGGGCCTCGGCTATGAGGTCACACTCAAGGTGAGACAATTTCTGCTGTTCGTCATGCGCTGGCATGTTCGCATAACAGCCTATGAGCCACCCACGCTCATGATCGACGAGCAGGTATCGGGTCCCTTTCGCACGTGGAAACAGACTCGACTTCTGAAGCAGACTGAGACCGGAACGGCTCTGACGGACATCGTTGAGTACGAGGTACCCTTTGGCCCGCTCGGCAAGATCGCCAACGCGTTGGTGATCCGTCGTCAGATTAAGGACATGTTTACCTATCGTCAGGCAACGACAAAGCGATTGCTTGAATCAGCGTGACTCAGCCAATAGCACTTTCTCTCGTGCGCTTCTGACATACGCTGCGACCTGCTCCTTGCTTTTGGCTCCATAGCAGCGCTCGAGCATGTCCTCTACGATGGGCTCGATACGCAGAAGCTTCGACGAGTGAACTAGCGGCACAGAAATCAATGCGGTCTGAAGAAACCCGCGTTGAAGGGAATCCCTCAGAAAAACAGAATCCTGAGAAGCGGTCCCAAGATCAGCAGGGAAGCCGGCATCGCTTACCGAGAGACAAAACGCTCGGGCGTTGTCGTATTGACAGAGAAATGACACCAGGTCTCTAGCCGCGCTCTTCGATGTGGACGACTTGCTAATAGCGAGCAGGTCAAGATTCAAGATCGACGCCAGCGGATGAACGCGAAGAGATGAGTTGTTCTGTTGGCGAGCCAAATCAACGATCCATGCACCAGTAAGAACCGAGCCTACCTGCCCGCGCAGAAGCTGCTCATCAAGTTGCCGTGAACGGTCACGGATGGCCGCCTGTGATGACGTGACGACATTCCAAATCGATCCGGCCAGAGAATCCGAAAGATCGTCGGAGATCGGCAGACGCTGATAGAGTCGACTTCCATTGAGCCAGAGTAGTGGGAGGACTCGTTTGATCACATTGTGAGGATCCGACACGCAAAGGCCACCGATCGGCAAACCAGTCGACCGTCTCGTGTCATAGACAAGTGCCCGTGCGTTGACGAGCCACCTCAACGCTCGACTGCCATTGTCCATGCCGTGTTCCTCCGACGTCGGTTCAAACAGGTCGGCACTGTCAAACTCGGCAAACCAGTCACCACCAAGATGAACAACATCAGGCTGCGTTCCGGCATTGAACGCCAGTTGAAGCTTTGACTTTCCGTCGGCCCAACTCAGGACTGTGGTCTCAACGTCGATCGCCGGGTTTCGCCGCTCGAATTCGGCAACGAGTGAGTCAACAACGGCACGCTGGCGCGGTTCAGACCAAAAGTGCCAGAACCGCACAACTTGATGATCGTTCGAATCCGCACACCCGGCTAGAGCCATGCTCATCAGTAGGAGTGGCAGCGCGCTTCGCAACATGGCCGAGCAGAACGTCATCTGACCGTGGTCTGAGATGATGCCACCGAGGTTGTATCGGAAGGCTTCGTGGCCACTGGCTTCGGAGGATCCAATGATGCAAAAGGTCCCTCAGTGGTCGGCTGTGCAGGCTTGCTGGCTTCCCGTTGTTGCGGCGTGACGCCCGGTTTGATGAGCCACGTTGAATCGCGTGCAACATCTGCGGGCCAGCGTCTGTTCAGGTACAGATCCAGAAGCTTCTGTGCGATCGGAACGGCGAACTGTGCACCGAATCCCTTGCCTTCTCCGGTCACTACCATGGCGATCTTCGGATCGTTCATAGGAGCGAAGCAAATGAACCAGGATTGGTCCTGCTTGCCCCCTGAAGTTTGAGCCGTCCCGGTTTTTCCGCAAACATCTAACCCCGGAATATCAGCCCCTCGTGCCGTGCCGCTGCTGACGACCAGACGCATTGCCTTTTTGACGATGTCGAAGTACTCTTGGTTGATCGGGACCTTGCGCGATTCGTAGGCGATGGAGTTTCTCCGCTGAAGGGTCTTGCTATAGATTGCCCTGACGGCATGGGGCTGATTCCAGGTGCCACCATTGGCTATGGCAGCCGTATAGGCAGCCAGTTGAAGGGGCGTGACGTTGACTTCTCCCTGGCCGATTCCCCAGTTCATGAGCGCATACTGCGTCCAGTTCTTTGATCCGTATGCGCGATCCATATATGCCCGCGAGGGCAGAATGCCGCGGCCGTCTTCGCCTGACGGTATGTCGACCTTTGTGCGAGAACCGAAGCCAAACATTGCGCCGTACTTGTGAAACCTATCAACGCCCATCTTCAGACCGAGCTGATAATAGAACGAGTTACAGGACACCTGAAGAGCGTATGAGCAGTCGATCATCCCGTGCACCCCACCGTGACAGAGAGCAAAACGGTTCCCGTAGGTATAGCCCCCTGCACACATGAGCTTGGTCTTCGGGGTTATGACGCCCTCTTGCAGTGCCATCAGCGTCATGAGCGGCTTCCATGTCGACCCTGGGTGGTACATCGAGTTACTTGCCCGGTTCAGCATCGGTATCGATGGGTCGCTGGCAAGTTCATTGTAGTACGATCGAGCGGTCTTACCCGTGAACTTTCGAAGGTCAAAATCCGGCTTGCTCGCATAGCAAAGGATCTCACCGGTTGCCGGATCAATGGCCACAACAGATCCACGCGCACCAGTGAGCAGTTTTTCGGCCAGCTCCTGAAGATCAGTGTCAATGCCGAGATAAAGATCGTCGCCCTCAAGGCCGGGAGTGTCGCTCTTGCCGTCGTTGAAGCTGGCGACCTTTTGACCATTCTTGTTGACGGCTACGAACTGCAGACCCTTTTGTCCTCGAATAGCTGCTTCATAGGATTTCTCGAGTCCTGCCTTTCCCGTCACATCACCCGGCGCGTAGGCATCACCAAGCTCCTTCAGCTCCCATTCGGCAACCTCCCGCGTAAAGCCGAGCAGGTGAGCCCCATTACCGTCGAATGCATACATGCGCTTCGGGTCGATGATCATGTCCACACCCGGTAACGAATCCCGCAGTTCTTCGATCTTCGACACGATGTCGAACGACACATCACGTCCGTACGAGAGCTTTGTGGCGGCGAACTTGTTATAGCGTGCCGCCTTCAACGATTCATTCCACAAGAGCGAATCAGCGACTCCGAGGATGTAACCAAGACGGCGTGCCGCACTGGGCGTGAACTCATAAGGTGTAATCGTGATCGAAAAGCCGGGAGCGTTCTGCACAATGGCACGGCCATTGCGATCGAAGATCATGCCACGAAAGGGCTCGGTGGAAATCTGCTTGATAGCCTGCGCTTCAGCCTTCAACCGGTACTTGTTACCCTGAATGATCTGAAGCCACGCCAATCTGCCGGCGAAAATCAGACAGATCGCAAGGACGGCATAGCGGAAGATGTGAAAGCGCTGGTCGGATGCGAACGATGCATCGAGATGCTTATAACTCATTGCAGCTCTCCGGATGGCAGAGGTGCCGGCAACGATTCATCACGTTTTGGCAGAAGTCCCTCGCAAATGGCGATTGATGCAAACATGAAGGCGAACAGTGCATTGCCATGACGTTGATCGAACATGCCCGACATGAA
Source organism: Candidatus Kapaibacterium sp. (assembly GCA_018882895.1). GTDB lineage: Bacteria > Bacteroidota > Ignavibacteria > Kapaibacteriales > Kapaibacteriaceae > UBA10438. Next base: position 32,287 of record VERF01000003.1, on the reverse strand, counting down.
GATCACGGCAAGCATTGCCGGGTAGTACACAAAGGTCCCAATGGCAAGCGCTTTGAGTCGCACGTCAACATTGGGTGCGCGAGATAACCACGCAACGCGGATACTGCGGTAGGCAAAAATGACGATGACGGCGAACATCAGCAGTGATGTTGGCAGGCCGACCTTATGGATCAGGCCGACGTAGCCTATGTGGACATATGACGTGATATGGTGCGCCTGATCGATCGGTGCCCACGTAACGAATGTTGCACGCAACCCATTTCCTCCCAGTGGCGCTTGGCGAACCTTCCGCAGAACGTCGTTCACCTCGATCACTCGAGTCTCAAAGGACCGGTCGCCCCCTGACAACTGCGTCGATGAGGCAAAGCGCGTCTTGACCATGGCAACGATAACGCTGGTGATTCGTGGGTTATACGTGTAGGCTGCTGCGAAGGCAAAAACGGCGATCACGACCAATCGCGTCATCATTCGAAGGTTGTCGCGGTATCGCAGAAAGAGCATCGACAATCCTATACAGGCCACGGCAAACACCCAGATGGTGCGCGTAAAGGTCAAAGCAAGGGCGGCAAGGTTCGCCACCGATATCAGAAAGGCAAGGATCTTTGTGCGACGTTCCTCTGCGGTAACTGCCAGGATGAGGGAAATGCAGACTGCCAGAAGAAAGAATGGTCCCAGCAACGTGGATCGAGATGCAACGATCTGATAGGCGTATACGAGGTTCTCGGCAAGTCGATTGCGGAAGTTCAGAGCGCTTTGCACGGACATGATAAGGCTGATAATGCCGATGATGCTCACGAATTGCTTCAGTGATGCCAGGTCCTTGCCGAACTCTTCCCGAAGGGGGAAGTAATACAGCATCAGGACGAAGTAGGACCAATCAACAATCCAGCCGAAGATTTCAATTCCATTCGCCAGAGCGATGCCGACATTGAGCACGGCTACGATGATGAAGGTAACGAGCAGGAAGTCGGCCCACGACCGAAGTAGAGGTCCTTTGTTGGACGCAAGGTGCCAAGCGAACCAGAGTGCAATACTCGAGAGAAGAACGCCGCCAGTAATGGCCTCGGACGCTGTTAGGCCCTGCCCCGTATCAGAGGCAAAGAACGGAACGGTAGCCATGAACATGGCAAGCCATATTCGCGGTCGCGACAACAGCAGCGCCACCAAGCCAACACATGCGGCCAAGGCCGGAAGGACCACCACCGGCAGAAGGGTGCCGTCAAGCAGCTGCATTGCCGGTACCACCCATGGTAAGCTTCCATGCGCGTCCCAGCAACAGAACGATCAGCATGGTCACAAACATGCCAACCCCAGCGCCGAGCGCGATGACCATTCGTCGGGGCTTATCCTTTTCTTCGGCCGGAACCGGATCGTCGACCACCAACAACACCGGAGCGGTCTTGTTCATGTCGAGTCGCGCTTGCTCAAGGGACGGAAGGAGAAACGCCTTCAGCTTTGTGAACGCCTCGAACTCGGCATACATCCGCAGATACTGCGCTCCGATGCCGGCGGCATCACTGAGGGCGAAGTTGCCGGCAAAGCCTGGCTTGGTCTGCGCATCCTCATACTGCGTCTTGAGTCGCTCTACGATGGCTGCAGCATTTCGAACCTGTGGATCGCTCTTGCCATAGTTCTGTTCGAGTATGCCAAGAACCGTTTCCTGCTTTAACAGTTCGCCCTTGACCTCGGCAAGTGCCTTTGCAGAGGCCGACGCTTGGTCAAGGGGCGAGTAGACCCGATACTGGCGGGAATACAGACTGAGAGAGTCCGTCAGAGCCGAAAGTGTCGAATCCATCATTCCAACCCGCGTCTCCAGGTAGGCAGCGCTCTTGGTCGCCTCCGTTCGGGCGATCCTGTTGGCAATGTCGTTGACGCGTGACACGAAACTCGCGCACATTGCGACAGCCTTCTTGGGATCCTTGCTCCACATGCTGATCTCATAGTTTCCTTCGGCATGCAGGTTCACCTCCATGTTGTCCTCGAACTCGTCGCGAACATCATCCATGGGCTTTCCTGCAAGTTCATACTCAGCTCGAAGGTCGAACTCGGCGATCATTGAATCGCGAACCGTGCGAGAAAACAACAGCGCGATCAGCTCGTAACTCTCGCCGGACTTGCCCCCTAACTTGGCTAGTCCGATGTCCTTCAAGGTCGAGGATATGCCGCCAAGGGCCCCGCCAAGTCCGCCAACTTCGGAGGACGGAGGAACGCAGTTCACGGTGGACTTGAAGTACGGCGGAAGCGAATAGGCGTAGAGGTAGCCGACTGCGGCCGCCACGGCTGCAGCGCCGACGATAAGCCATTTGAAACGCAGGACATGGCGCAGAACGTCGGCCGTCGGAAAGGAATCGGTCATAGGGAGCATGCTCAGGTTTGCAATTCGGCAAAGTTACGACGTCCGCAGGCTCAATAGCGTGTGGAGTTACGTGCCCTCAGACTGCTGAATCCGCTGAATCTGATCGCGGAGACTTGCAGCTCGTTCGAAGTCGAGATCACGAGCTGCAGCCTTCATTTCGACAAACATCTGATCAAGTGCCGCCTGGCGTTCCTCGGCAGGCAGATATCCGATAAGGGGCTCGGCAGCCGCCCGGTGGCTGGCCTTGGTCTTCTCTGCCGCCTTTTGCGTCCGCGATGCCTGTATATCCGCCACACTGGTGGATTCAAGAATCTCTTCAAGTGACTTGTACACGGTCTTTGGCTCGATTCCATGCTCCAGATTGTATGCATGCTGCAGTTCGCGCCGCCGATTTGTCTCGTCAATGACGGCACGCATTGAACGTGTGATCGTATCTGCGTAAAAGATCACCAGACCATCAACGTTGCGCGCAGTCCTACCTGCGGTCTGCATCAGTGAACGTTCACTGCGCAGAAATCCCTCGCGATCGGCATCGAGAATGGCCACAAGAGATACCTCCGGGAGATCCAGGCCCTCTCGCAAGAGATTTACGCCGACCAAGACGTCGAAGTGACCCAATCGAAGGTTGCGGATGATCTCAACACGTTCGAGGGACTCAACGTCGCTATGTATGTAGGTCACGCGGATTGAGAGATTCGCAAGGTAATCCGTCAAGTCCTCGGCCATTCTCTTGGTAAGGGTGGTGACGAGGATGCGTTCACTGCGAGTAACGCGCAATCGAATCTCGCCCACAAGGTCATCGATCTGATTGTGTACAGGTCTGATCTCGATGCGCGGGTCGAGAAGTCCGGTAGGCCGAATGATCTGCTCCGTCACCACACCCATGCAGCGTTCAAGTTCGTAGTCGCCAGGTGTGGCCGACACATAGATTGCCTGATGAATGTGCGATTCGAACTCTTCAAAGGTGAGTGGGCGATTCTCCAGTGCGCTCGGTAAACGGAAGCCGTGTTCGACAAGGGTCATCTTGCGCTGACGGTCGCCGTTGTACATGGCCCGGAGCTGAGGAATCGTTGCATGACTCTCGTCGATCACCAGGAGGAAGTCCTCCGGGAAGTAATCCATAAGACAATTTGGCGCGTCACCCGGCTTGCGACCCGAAAGATGCATCGAGTAATTTTCAATGCCGGAGCAGTAGCCGACTTCCTTCATCATCTCGAGGTCGTAGAGGGTCCGCTGCTCGAGTCGCTGTGCCTCAAGCCCCTTATCCAGCTCGCGAAGGTCTCCTAGACGGGAGATGAGCTCGTCCTTGATATCCACCATTGCCCGCGAAAGCTGTGACTGAGATGTAACGAAAAGTCGCGCCGGGTAGAGTAGAATACTCTCGGCACGTTCAATCACGCGTCCATCTCGGCGATCAATCCACGAGACCTTCTCGATCACATCGTCGAAGATCTCTACACGAAGCGCGCGGTTATCTTCTCCGGCTGGCACGATGTCTACCACATCTCCGCGAACCCGGAAGGTACCTCGGATGAACTCGAAGTCATTGCGGGAATAATGGATGTCGTTGAGACGGTAGAGCAGACGCTGTCGGCTGATCTCCATGCCTTCCTTCAGAAGCAACAGCTGATCCTTGAAGTCGGCCTTGGCTCCGATGCCGTAGATGCATGAAACCGAAGCAATAACGATCACGTCACGTCGGCCCTCCACGAGGGATGTAGTCGCCCTGAGCCGAAGACGGTCGATCTCATCATTGATTGAAAAGTCCTTCTCTATGAAAAGATCGGACTGGGGAACATAGGCCTCGGGCTGATAGTAGTCGTAATAGGAGATGAAGAACTCGACGGCATTATTCGGAAAGAACGACTTGAACTCCCCGTATAGCTGTGCTGCGAGCGTCTTGTTCGGCGATATCACAAGGGTGGGGCGCTGAGATTGCGCAATCACATTGGAGATCGTGAACGTCTTGCCTGATCCGGTCACTCCCAGAAGGGTCTGTTCGCGTCGACCGGAACCTAAACCTTCAACCAGTTCGGTGATCGCCCTCGGTTGGTCACCGGATGGCAAGTATTTCGTTACAAGCTGAAAGTCAGACATCGGGAAACCAGACGTATTTGAGCGGCATGGACTGCGAACGTACGGCCTATGAGCGATATTCGCAGAATGGTAGGGGGCTCATTCTTCAAAGAAACATCCCAGGAAGTCTGGACGCGCCGGATCCGACTGGCATTGTTGGTCGGTGTGACCTTGCGGCTTCTCGTGGCCTTTGTTGTTCTGCCCGATATGCCGCAAATGGGTGATGGGCCGGCCTACGTGCGTCAGGTAAACCAGGTGCTTTCGGGCACGCTCGATCATTGGTACTTTCCCCCCGGTACGGCATTGGTCACCATGCCTGTCATCCAGCTTCTGGGTCCAGGTATCCTTGCTGAGCACATTACCGGCGTCCTGATCTCCATTGCATTCATGCTCAGCATAACATGGCTGGCGCGTTCGCTGCAGCTGTCAGACCCTGCCGTCTTTGTGGCGACCCTTTTGGGCGCCCTTTACCCGCACGTTGTCCTTTCCAGCGTCCAGATCTCATCGTTGCCCCTGACGTCCGCAGCTGTCGCCATGGCGCTCGGTGCGATGATTCGTGCCGTTCGCAGCCGGTCCCATCTGATGTGGATATTGGCTGCGTTCTTCTGTGGTCTTGCAGTTTTGACGCGTCCCGGTACGATGCTGCTAGCCCCCTTCATGCTCGTTTGGACTTGGATCGAATTGAAGGGTCACCGCGAACGTGTGCGAAGAGTCTTCGTTGCAAAGGTCATCCTCCTTGCTGTGCTGGGTGGGATGACCCTTCCCGTGCTGTGGTTTCATGCGCAGAGAGGTCATGGCTGGACACTTTCGACCAATTCAGAGTGGAACGTGCTTCTTGCTAACAACCGCTTTACCCCGGACTACAAGACGGGCCACTTCGGACAGCGGGCACTGACAGATATCGACCCGGAAGCAGAAGCATTCATTCGAGGCTTTTTTGACGGAGAGACGGCAGAGAACGCTTCGCTTGCACAGCGCGAGGTAATGCTTGACTCGGCCCGTGCCTTCATGGCACAGAATCCGGGTCGAACACTCTACAGAATGTCAAATCGTGTGCGCGGCTTCTTCGGTTGTGACTATACGGCTGCTCGGGAACTACAGCTTGTTTTCGGTTACCCTGATGCGGTTTTCGCGATGGTCATGCTTCTGGAAGGGGGCTTCTTCCTTCTGGTTCTATTCGGTTGGATCATTCATACCCTGCTTAGATCGGGAGCATGGTCTGGAGGAAGGCTCCTGCATTGGGGCGTGTTCGGCGTCATCATCGCACCCCACGTGGCCGCATTTGCACTGGCCAAGTACCACCTTCCCATCGTGCCCCTGATGATCTGCGCCACGGCAGTCGTGGCAACTGAGGTTTTCCAGAGGCCTAAATCCGTTGCAGTAAGGTTGAAAGAGTGGCGTAACAGATTGGTGATTATAGTAGTTGCGCTGCTGGCGCTGCAATTCGAACACCTCTACCACCTCATTATTCTCCGCTGATCAGGTTTGTTGAAAAAGGTGGCAAACGGCCTTAAATCGCCGTATCTTTGCCGTCTTTTCCAACCTCAGCGAGCCGGTAATTCATGAAACTCTCCGAGTTCAAGTTCTCCGTTCCAAAGAATTCAATTGCCAAAAACCCGGTTTCGCCACGCGAAAGCGCCAAAATGATGGTGCTCAACCGTGAGACCGGCGAAATGGAGGACAAAACGTTCAAGGACATCCTGTCCTACATGAACGCCGGCGATGTCATCGTCCTGAACGACACCAAGGTCTTCCCGGCACGGCTCTTCGGAAAGAAGGAAAAGACAAACGCCAAGATCGAGGTCATGTTGCTGCGCGAGCTCAAGGCTCAGGAGCGAATCTGGGATGTGCTGGTCGAGCCGGCCCGCAAGGTTCGGATCGGTAACAAGATCTACTTCGACAACAACCGATTCTACTGTGAGATCATTGATAACACAACCTCCCGGGGTCGCACTGTCCGATTCTCGTATGATGGTGACCTGCATGATGTGATCGAAACCATCGGCCAGATGCCGATTCCGGAGTACATCAAGCGTGAACCTACCGAGGCTGACAAGAAGGACTATCAGTGCGTGTTCGCCAATCCGGCGAAGGTAGGCTCGATAGCCCCACCGACGGCTGGACTGCACTTCTCCGAAAAGCTTCTTAAGGCAGCTGAGAAGAAGGGCATCAAGATCGCCACCGTACAGCTGAATATCGGACAAGGGGTGTTTGAGACCATCGAAGTTGAGGATCTGACCAAGCACCGAATGTACAGCGAGTACTTTGAGATCACGAAGGATTCGGCCGATGTGATCAACAAGGCTCTCAAGTCCAAGCGGAATGTTTATGCCGTCGGCTGCAGCGTTGTTCGTGCACTTGAGTCCAGCGTTCTGACAAGCGGCATCGTCAAGCCAAATAGGGGGTGGACTGATAAGTTCATCCATCCTCCGTATGAATTCAAGATCGCCAACCGTTTCATCACCAACTTCCACCAGCCGGCATCGCCGTCACTGTTGGTTGCCACAGCTTACGCTGGTGGCAAAGACGCTATGTTCAAGGCATACAAGCGCGCCATGAAGAGCGACTACCGGTTGTTTGCCTATGGCGATGCGTTGATGATCATCTGATCCTTCCGAGGAGAACCCACATGAATGCCTTTAATGATCTGCAGCGTGTTATGAATACTGCGGCCGACCTTGGTGCGGCTGCCTCCGTGCTTGGGTGGGATCAGGAAACGTACATGCCTGATGGTGCCGTACAGGGTCGTGCTGATCAGATGGGAACACTCTCAACGATCATACACGAGACCATGACCGGAGCCCGTGCGACGGAGATCGCCGAGCGGGTAAGAGTCGAGATGGGATCGTATCCGGAACGCGAGCAACGCATCAGCCGGGTGTTTCTTCGCGACCATGACCTATCAAGGAAGCTGCCGGCTGAACACGTCGAGGATATGGCCCGCACCGCAGCTATGGCGCAGGATGCCTGGAAGCGTGCCAGGGCTGCATCGGACTTTACGATCTTCCAGCCCCTTCTTCAGCATATCGTCGACCTTAAGCGTCGTGAATCTGAACTGCTCGGACCCTCGGAGCATCCGTATGACGTTCATCTAGACCAGTTCGAACCCGGACTTACGGTGGCGGGACTCACGCCTGTTTTCGATGAATTGCGGCGCGGCACCGTGGAACTTATCAAGGCGATTGAGCCGAGACAACATGCCGTGTCGGACGATGTTCTGTACCGCACGTATCCTGCGTCGCACCAACAGGACGTTGCCACGTCCATCATCTCCAAGCTTGGTTTCGACCTCTCGATCGGTCGCGTTGACCTGTCCGCGCATCCGTTCTGCACCAACTTTGGTAATCGTGACGTACGCCTGACCACGAGAATTCGTCCGAATGATCTGCGCTCTTGCCTATTTGGTCTCATTCATGAGGCCGGCCACGGAATGTACGAGCAGGGTATTGCCGATGACCTGAACAGGACCTCGGCAGGGGGCGGAGCAAGCATGGGCATCCACGAGTCACAGTCGTTGTTTTGGGAGAACGTGGTCGCCCGCAGTGAGGAGTTCTGGTCGTGGGCTCTGCCAATCCTGCGAGAGCGATTCCCTGAGCAGCTGGCCGATCAGACCGCTAGGTCATTCTACTGCGCGATCAACACGATGCGTCCATCCCTGAATCGTGTCGAAAGTGACGAGCTGACCTACAACCTTCACATCATCCTGCGATTTGAGATCGAACGCGATCTGATCGCTGGCAAACTTTCGGTTTCTGACATTCCCGAAGTGTGGAACGAAAAGATGCGTTCATCACTCGGTGTTGTGCCTCCGAATGATGCCGAAGGGTGCCTTCAAGACGTCCACTGGTCCTTCGGTGGTATTGGTTACTTCCCCTCATACACGCTCGGCAAACTCTATGCTGCCATGGAGTGGAATGCCATGCAAGAGGCCATATCTGGGGTGAGGGAGCAGATCGCAAACGGACGTTTCGACGAGATCCTTTCGTGGCTCAGGACCAATATCCATTCCTATGGCAGGACAGAACTGCCGGATGAGATCATTCGTCGGGTTACGGGGCGCCCCCTTACAGCGAAAGATTTTCTCGATTACGTTGGTGCCAAGGCACGCGACGTATATGGCATCTGAGAGATTCGCCGCCTTTGTTGAGCAGTTCCTGTCGTCGCTGAGCATCGACGCAGAGCTACCGTCGGAAATCGACATCCTTCAACCGTACTATGATCCGGAAGTGCGGCGTGTGGTACACGAAATGTGTCGCACGTTCTATGCAGGGGCGCATGCGCGCATCGGTGTCTGGGGCATCAATCCCGGCAGGTTTGGAGCCGGAATCACGGGGCTCTCCTTCACCGACCCATGGGCAGTTGAGAATGACCTCGGGATCGAGACGACACTCACCGGACGTCGGGAACTGTCGGCGGAGTTCATCTCACGCGTGATCTCTGCGTATGGAGGGCCAAAAGCTTTTTATCATGATGTTTATATGTCGGCTCTCAGCCCGCTTGGATTTATTCGAAACGGGGTGAACATCAATTTCTATGACGACGCTGAACTCGCATCCCGACTTCGTCCGCAGATCATCCAGTGGATGAATCTCGCGCTGGATGCCGGGGTGCGGCGCGATGTAACGATCATCCTGGGCACGGGGAAGCTGCGCCAATACTCAGAACGATACATCCGATCAGAGGTCGGACTTGACCGGGTTATCTACCTTGATCATCCGCGATACATCATGCAGTATCGCCGGCGCGACGTCGCTGTTTATGTTCAGAAGTACGTCGAAGCGATTCGTTCGTGCCTGGATTCATCGAACAGATCCTGAGTCAACCGTTTGACAATTGGCACAGCCGATCAAGGATCTTCTCTGCCGATTCCTGCGTCATGGTCCATGTATCGCCCGGAATGGCCGCACATTCGGCGTGCATTTGAGCATACTCGTTTGCCGTCATTGTAGAGAGTCGATCCCAAAGTGCCTGAGCGGTCAACTCGTCAAGTAACAGGCCAATACCGAGGCGCTCATAGTACGCACCCGTCTCTACGGATCGTTGGGCTATCGGCACGACTCCGGCGCGTCCACCCTCATAGATTCTATTCGCCAAGGCCCACGTCGAGTTCTGTCCTTCCCAGAACATGTCGATCGTCCAGTTGAAATGCACTCCGTCATACACGGAATCCAGGCCCTCCGGATATCGGTACGGACCACGGAACTCGATCCACGGATTGGCATCCACAATCATGTGGAAATCCGGGATCTGGTCGTACGAAACCCTGCCATTGATCAACAGCCGAACGATCCCATTTGCGCTCAGGGTGAGCTCGTTGAGAATCTTCAGACTCTTAGCGCACCGGACAGCCCCGTTCCAGGCTATGATCCATGGTGGACTCGTTGCAGGGGGCTTGGCAGAGCACTCTGAAGGAAGTCCGAAGACTGTGTTCTCAATGAGAATCACCGGCAATGAGGTCCGAGCGATAGGGCGGAAGTAGCATTTTTCGTAGGCCGGAGAGCTTGTGATGATCGCACTGCAGAAGGAGAGAAGCCATCGTTCAAGACTCCGTAGAGCGGCAGACGCTGGCCCCTTACCGAGCATCAGTCGATGAATATCCAGACACTCGTAAATGATGGGTACGCGGCCCCGCTTCGTCAAACGCTCCATTACGGCCAGCATCAGCATTTCCAGATTTCGTGCTATGACGACGTTGGCATGATCCGTGGCGCTGGGACCCAGCATCATCTTTAGTGACTGGAAAAGCACGGCCCAAATCCGATGCACGAACCTCGCATTTCGGGTTTGGCCGAGTATCTTCACTGACGCGGCCTCCGACGGCTGGTTTTGGCCTCGTGTGAAACCGACCACCGAAACGGCTGCTCCGGCACGATGAAGCATCGCAACACGCCTCATAACAGCAGCGTCTGCAATGTCGTGGGCGAAAAATCGTATGTTCACCGTCCGCATTCTTCAATAATAGCTGTGAACGCTCTCATACGGAGGTTTTGACGTGAAACGTGAATGGATTCCCACCGTAATCCTTGCTCTGGCCATTGTCATGGCAGCAGTTGTTCTATCCTATACCGTCACCTCTTCCATGTCCAAGAGGGAGCAGATCTCGGTCACGGGGCTTGCCCAAGTTGATTTCTTAAGCGACCTCATCGTATGGCAAGGAACCTTTGAACGAAAGGCAATGCAATTGAATGAGGCATACTCTCTTATCAAGACCGACGCAGATGCCGTCAGAACGTATCTCACCCAAAAGGGAGTCGATCCCAAGGAGGTAGTGATCGGTGCCGTTGAGATCCGAAAGGTCTTCACTGAGGTGCCGATGGGGGACAATCTTGTGCAGAAGTTTGATGGATATCAGCTCTCCCAAACTGTCAAGATCGAGAGCCGCAATGTCGATCATATCGAGATGGTAAGCCGAGAGATCTCAGAGCTACTAAATACTGGCCTTGCGTTACAATCAGAGGTTCCCAAGTACTACTATTCGAAACTCAAGGATCTGAAGATCGATCTCCTGAATAAAGCATCTGCCGACGGTATGGAACGTGCCAAGGCGATCGCCATTAATTCCGGCGGGGGACTTGGGAAGCTTTACCAGGCAAGCATGGGCACGTTCCAGATCACGGCACCGAATAGCGATGAGGAGTACACCTGGGGCGGTGCTTTCAATACTACAAGCAGAAAGAAAACGGCCAGTATTACAGTAAAAATGGACTTTTTGGTGCGCTAAAGAGGGGGATGATTGGGTCCCGGTGTCGTATTTTGACTCCCAGCAATTTCTTCTGGGGCAACAATGCGTTCGAAAATTTGGGGGCTGTGCGTAACAGCCGCGTGCTTTGCCGTTGTGGTTATCAGCGCGCAAGGGGCGGACAATGTCCGTTCGGCCGGTTTGATTCTCAATGCCGGTCAATGGCCATCGCACATCATAGCTGCTACGCGCACGCGCGGTGCAGATGTATGGGTGACAACCAGCGGAGTCATTTGCGATGAGTACACCGTGCGCGATGGCGTTCGTACGGGGACCGTTTTCTCAGAGCATTTTGCCGGCGCTGTGATGTTGGATCCTGATTCTCCTGTAGGTGGCACAACTGTGTCCTACTTCTCGGGAGGGTCGCGGAATTCCTTCTCTACAGCTGCATTCAGAGACCAGCCAATTCGCTTTAGGTTTCCTTCTGGCGCTATTGTAAACCTCTCCGTAGGAGAAGATGGACGTCTGGTCCGATCGATCCAAACGGGCCAGGAACATCTGGCTGAAAGCGTTCATATCGTTCGTTCTGATCGATCGGGCGTCAATACCATGGATGCAACCAAGGCAGGTTCCTTCGTCTATGGTTCGTACATCGGAGGAGGCGCGTTCGATGCCATCACGGCCATCGAAGTCATGCCGAGTGGCAATCTACTCGTGAGCGGCACAACTGCTCAGATGACGGTTCCGACAGGTGTAGGCGGGTACTCGAAGTCGATCAAAGGTGATAATGATGCATTCGTTCTGATTTGCGACGCGAAGTTTCAACGGATACTTGCGATGACGTTCATCGGCGGTTCGGCCGGAGACCGCCTTCGATCGATGACGATCGATGGACAGCAGAATGTCTATCTCGCTATCGAGACCACATCCAACGACATGCCGACAACTCCGGCAGCACAGTTCAAGACTATCAAGGCGGCGACCGATGCGTATGTCGCAAAGCTTGATTCTACCTTGACAAAACTGCTTACAGGCTTCTATCATGGCGGCAACCGCGATGACATTCCGCGCGATATCGCCGTAGACGAATCGGGGTTCATCTACTTGGCGGGATCGACGACCTCGACGGCGAATTTCCCGAACAACATGACCGCAACGGCAAACCTTGTTTGGCAGTACCAGGACGGACGCGATACCAAGACTCGAACCGTAGGCATCTCAAGCGGAAACAGCAATCTTGGGCAGCAGGATGGATTCATTGCGATCTATTCGGCCACCGGAACGATGCAAAAGTCACGCTACTACGGACGTGAAGGCAACGATGCATTCACAAGCGTTGCCGTGGACAGTCGAGGTTTTGTTGTCCTGACGGGCACAACCACGTCGACCAGCTTCGAGGCCGTTCCAATTGCAGATGCTACGTGGACGGGGCGGCTTCCTTACGACCGAACATATAACGGCGGAACCAGTGACGTTTTCGTTGTCAAGATGAGTAGCGGTCTGACCTTTTCTCAGACCGACGGTATCACCTTCGCGACGCTCTTCGGAGGCAGCGCAGATGAAGAAACAGTGGCCATGTGGCTTGATTCCGATGGGAAGATCTTCATCGGAGGAAACACCAGATCGAACAATCTGCCGACGTCGGCATCCGTGTTTTCCCAAGCGCCGGGACGCCTTGATGGTTTCGTTGCCCAAGTAGCTGATAATGGCACGCAGGTCATTTCGTGTACCTATATCGGAGGCAGCGGCGACGATCTGGTGCGAAATGTCCGTCCGAGTGGCCGCACGTCAGCCTTTCTTATCTCGGGAACGACCACTTCCAGTGACTTCCCAACGGAAGGGTTTGGTGCGACAGCAGAGCGGTTCGGACTGACCGACGGCTTCTATACGATGATGAATTTCGGAGCTGTCACTGTCTCCACACTGCTAACAGGTCTTGAATCTGACACGGTGGTGGATGCCATTCTGGACTTCCGTGGAGATGCACTTCTTGCTGCAAACTCAACATCAGCGAACCTTCGCACGCACGACTCGGCGTATGCCTCTTACTCCGGAGCTTCCGACGGGTATCTGACGAAATACACCCCGGGAAGTCTCGAGATCGTCACACCAAAGGGTGGTGAAGTCTATTGTATCGGTTCAAGCAAGCCCCTTGCGTGGGATGCGTCCGGGGTAGCAGACACGACAAAGTTCAGAATCGAATACTCGGTGGAAGGATCCGGAAAGTGGGCCGACGTTATCCGCAGTACCGGAGGACGTTCCTACTTGTGGAAGATACCGCCGAGCGTTGTGGCAGGTTCGTATGTGCTGCGAATTTCAACCGTAAATGGTCACGTCAGTATTCTGACCACGCCGTTCATGATTGATGCCCCTCCGTCGATCACACGTCAGCCTGCATCGACATCTGTCTGCCAGGGGGCGAAGCTGACGCTGTCAGTTGCCTCGTCGAGTGTCGCGGCCAAGTACCAGTGGCGCAAGGATGGCGTCAACATCACCGGAGCAAATACGGCCACCTTTACCGCCGACACCGCGTCGACCGGTGCGGCCGGGAAATATGACTGCGTCATATCAGGAGAGTGTCCTCCAGCTGTCACCTCACAACCGGCAACAGTCACAATCCAGCCACGTCCGACGATCACAACGCAACCGACGCCACAAACGGTCGATGAAGGAAAGCCCGTGACTCTTACTGTTGTTGCAACGGGTCCGGCTCTGACGTATCAATGGAAACGTGATGGAATGACCATCGTTGGTGCATCGTCAGCCTCTTACACCGTACCTGCGGCTTCGAAGGCCGACGAAGGCTCATATGCCTGCGAGGTAAGCGGCCAGTGTGGCAGCATCACATCACAAAGCGTCGTCGTCAAGGTCAACGCCGGCACTTCAGTTGATGACTCAGAGATCAGTGGAATTGGCCTCCGACTTCTCGGACCACAACCTGCAAGTGACGTCGTGATGATCGCTGCTGATCTTCCCACCTCACTAGATCTGAATGTGCGATTCCTTGATGCTCGCGGAAGCATACTCTCTACCAAGTCACTCGGGATGGCACCGCCTGGCCAGCAGACGTTCACACTGGACGTCAGCACACTTCCTCGCGGATTGGTCATGATCGAAGTTTCATCGGGCTTTACGCGTTCTGTTCTCCCGGTGATCATCCGCGATTGATCGGAGTCACATTCGCGATCGGCTGGGTTTGGTCATCTTCGTCAAGCCGTGTATTTTCGCAGTCCTCAGCGCCAATGTAGCTCAGCTGGTAGAGCAGCTCATTCGTAATGAGCAGGTCACCGGTTCAAGTCCGGTCATTGGCTCCAAAGCCCCTTGAGATCATCTCTAAGGGGCTTTTTTCTACCACATCATAGCCTCGCAGAGATGCAGCCCAGAACACGGAATCATCATCTGACTCTCGTATTGGCGGTGTGCCTGCTGGTCGGAAGCGGATGCACGTCGACGACCGAGTTCGGGCAGCCAGTTGTTGGGACACCGGTCAGCGTGAAGGTCGCATTGGATCCGCGCAACACCGGCCGCAGTCTAACTGTGCAGGGAACCATACGTGAGGTCTGCCGAGACGAGGGATGCTGGTTTACGATCTCGGATAGCTCCAATGAGATCACCGTTCGTTATGTGGCCGAGAACGGTCTCGGTATTCCGATCATCGCACGAGGTCCGGCGCGTGTTCATGGGGTCATTCGAGATACCGTAATTGGACGAAATCGGATCCCCGAGATTCGTGCCGATGGAGTGATGTTGCTTGAGCAGTGAACGGGTTGCCAGGTGCTCGTGCCGCCGTCGTAACTTTGCCCGATGAAACTCGTAGTCATGCTCGCCGGAATCATTGGCGGTCTGGTGCTGATGTACCTCCCCAGGGGAGTCGACCGCCCCAAGCCCGCATGGTGGCGCTATCTGGCTATAGTAGCAATGGCACTCACATGCTTTTTCGGATTGTATCCGCCCCTAGCAGGCAGCATTACTGATGTAGTAGTGCAGCATCGTGCAGACTCGACGAAGATCGTACCTGCGCTCGTCATGATCAGTGATGCTGAGTCGGCAACCAGCCCGGAGTCGTTTACCGCTTTGGATGCTCGAGACAATCGGGTTCGAATCGGCCTCGTGCCGACTGCTTCTCTGGTCAGTGGTATGGCGAACGTGCCTCGTCAGAGACCGGTCATCCTTGCACTTAGGCGTTTCGGAAGTGATCGAAGCTTCGAGGTCATGGACGTTGTTGCCGTTGACCCGCTGATCACTATGCCATACATCGTAGGTCTGGAAGAACGGGCGCGCATCATGTTCTTCCATGTTCCGCTTTCTTGGATTGCCACCATTGCCTACTTCCTGGCCATGATGGCGTCCATCCGCTACCTGCGAAATCGTTCAAATGATGATGATGACGTTGCAGTTGCCACGGCTGCGCTGGGCACTCTATTTACCGTTCTGGCAACGCTTACCGGCGCCGTCTGGGCAAAGTTCAACTGGGGCACCTTCTGGAATTGGGATCCCCGGCAGACATCGATCATGCTTCTGCTGTTGATCTATGCTGCGTACTTCCTTCTGCGATCAACAATTGACGACTCGGAGCGCAAGGCACGCCTGAGTGCAGTCTATGCGATCGTCGCATTTCCGACCGTACCGTTTTTGATCTTCGTGCTACCCCGACTGCTTCCGGGGCTGCATCCGGGTAGCGCCGATGACACGAACCTAGGTCCACTTCTGAGCCCACGATCAGATGCCATTAATCCGACAAAGACCGCTGTGTTCGGGTTGGCACTTTTTGCATTCACGTTAGTCTTTGCCTGGCTTGTTAACGTCCGACTCCGTCTAGTTCGGGTGCTGCGTCAGTCGGCAAAGCGTCCGGAGGTTTAAGTGATTCAGTTTATGACCGACCATGCGGCGTATGTCGTACTTGCCACGGTTCTTGTGGTGTGGTTCGGCATTGCCGGATATCTTCAACGAATCGATAATCGTTTGCGCGAACTAGAACGCGGCGATGAACGTTAACCCGCGCATGAACGAAGCACCAACGCCACGGCGTTTTCCGTGGAAGCTCATCATTGCCGGTGTGATGATCGTGGGATTCACCACTCTGGGAATTACTTCACTGCTTTCCAGTTCTGTTGAATACACCAACGTCAACCGAGCCGAGCGTCTCGGCAAGACGGTGCAGATTGTCGGAACATGGGTGAAGGAGAAGGGGTCTTCGTACGATCAGTACAAGAATGTCTTCTCGTTCACTCTTCGTGATCAGGATGGACGCATTGTTCCGGTGGTTCTCAATGGAGCAAAGCCAAACAACTTTGAGATCGCTGTCAGCGTAGTGGCCAAGGGTCGCATGGAAGGTGGCGTGTTTCAGGCATCATCAGTGTTGACAAAGTGTCCGTCCAAGTACGAGGGGCAGGCAGAGCAGTGATCCGCAACATCGTCATCATTGGTGCGCTACTCTGCATACCGGTCATCATCTACATGGCTTTGTATCATGGTCAGCCCCCTTCGGTAACTTTTTCCGAGGCCATCGTTCGCACCCAGCATACCAGCGAGTCCGACCCTGCTTCGAAGGTGCTTGTCGAAGCCGAGGTCGTCGAGGTCGAATCGACCAAGGATCTTATGGCAAAAGACGCATCCGGAGAGGTCTTCCACATTGAGTACACAGGCAACGAACCTGCGCAACCATTTGTGGCGGGCGCGATGTTTCGATTTGTAGGACATGTCCACGGCGGTGAACCACCGTTGTTCCACGCAACACAGGCGCTGGCGAAATGATCGGACAACTTGGCATTCATCTTCTCTTCGGTATCGCCGTTGCGTCGACGGTTGTATATGCTCTTTCGCTCAGGCAAGCATCGAAGGGTCTTGAGCAGATCGGTCGCATCCTGTTTCGGGTTCTGACCGGCGGGTTGGTAGTCTCTGCTGTTGCGCTCGTATGGCTCATTGTCACGCATCGTTTTGACTACACCTACGTTTGGAACTACTCCTCGCGTGAGTTGCCACTGCATCTTCTTGTAGCATGTTTCTACTCAGGACAGGAGGGGAGCATCCTGCTGTGGACGTTGCTCGTGGCCGCTATCGGAAGCGTGCTGCAGCCCTATGCGCGCAGACATGGTTATGAATCCAGCGTCATGGTGTTCTATGGTCTGATCCTGAGCTTCCTGACACTCCTGATGGTGGCAAAGAACCCGTTCGCATACTACCACGAAACATTCGCCGCCAGTGGGATTACTGCTCTTGACGTGCCTGAAAATGGCAGGGGGCTGAACCCGCTCCTTCACAATGCATGGATCACGATCCATCCGCCGATTCTGTTCACGGGGTTTGCTTCAATGTCCGTGTGCTTTGCCTTCGCAATGGCTGGACTCCTGCGCCGGGAATATCATAGATGGATTGACATTGCACTTCCGTGGACGTTGTTCGCAACCGCTGTGCTTGGCTTTGGTATCATGCTCGGAGGCTTCTGGGCCTACGAGACACTTGGATGGGGCGGTTTCTGGGGCTGGGACCCGGTTGAAAACTCATCTCTCATTCCGTGGCTCGTTGTTGTGGCTCTTGTACACACGATGCTCGTGCAAAAACGAACTCGTGGCCTTGTGAAGACGAACATGATCTTGGCGGTCATCAGTTTTGTGATGGTGCTGTACTCGACGTTCCTTACGCGCAGCGGTGTGCTTGGTGATACATCTGTTCATTCGTTTGTCGACCCGGGCAAGTTTGCCTTTTGGATCTTGCTGATCTTCATGCTGGTGTTCACGGTTCTAGGAACCATACTGGTCATGTACCGCCGTCACGACATGAATGTCAATCGAGAAGAGTTTGGCTTCAAGACGCGCGAATTCATGCTCTCGATCGGAGCCTCACTGACCATGGCCAGTGCGGTGTTCGTTACCATCGGCACATCTTGGCCGGTCATCATGGAGGTGCTCGGTCTGCCGAAGGTTGCCGTTGCCGTGGAGTTCTACAACCAGATCCACCGTTATCTCGTGCCGGCTGTTCTCCTCGTCAACGGGATCTCACTGGTCGTGCTCTGGAGGTCAACCTCCGTAGATAGGCTGCGTCGGGGCATCCTGCCATCGGCACTGGTCGCCGCTGTAGGGACGATCATTCTGGCTCTCTTCGGAATCCGCGATGTGTGGCCTCTTGCCTTAGGTTTTGCCGCGTGGTTCTCGTTAGCGATCAATCTTCGTGAGGCATGGAGGCTTGCGCGGTCGGGTCCTGCCATGCTCGGAGCCTACGTCTCACATACAGGCATTGCCCTGCTGATGTTTGGGGTGATCTGCACCTCATCGTATTCATCAACCTTCCATGCTGTGCTTGTTCATGGAGAACCGAAGGCGGTGGGGCCGTATACGCTGACGTATCTCGGCAAGGAACAGGTTGAGCGCGAGTTCAAGGATCGCGAGAAGTTCCGATACTACGTGCGCATCGAGCGTGATGGTCAGCGTCGTGTTGTTGCGCCGGTGCTGTATTGGAGTGACTTCAATCAGCGTCAGTCAGCGTTTCTCGAGCCGGGTATACGATGGGGCCTCATCAATGATCTCTATGTGTCTCCGAAGGCAACCGGACGTGAGAATGTTCTCAAGGCGACCACCGTTATGCGGGGCACCACGGTGCCAGCACCGGTCGACAGCGCACTGCGCTTGACACTCGTCAGGTTCACCATGCCGATGGAAGAAGGCCCCTCAGCCGATGGTCGGATGCAGATGGCCGGTGTCGTCCAGGCAGAACGCAATGGAGTGACGACCGAGCTGCGCGTGCTGACGAGGATTTCGACGACATCAGCGGGGCCGGCCTTTGACCCTGTATGGGTCAACCTGCCCGGCTCAACGTACTCGATTGGCCTGACGCAGATCAATCGAAACAACGACGACCCATCGAAATCAACGGGAACATTTGCGTTCTATGACACTTCCAAGCCCATGCCAAGGGCACGTGAGGAGTTTACCATTGAGTTTAGCGACAAGCCGCTTATCTCGCTGGTGTGGTTCGGCGTCATCGCGATGGTTGCCGGTTTCGGTCTGTCGATCGGACGCGCGGTCTCAGCGCTGAAGAAGAAGAGCCCTCTCGCCGCTGGTGAGCTCTCTCCAAGTGCCAACGTCGAGTCGAAGATCGACCAAGCGCAGACCACCGTTGGAGACTCTGATAAGTCGTAGAGTCGGAAATCCGACCTGGGCGGTCATACGCCGAACCTGACGATTCTTCCCTTCGTAGAGAGTGATCTCAAGCCACGAGGTCGGGATGTTCTTTCGCTCACGAATAGGGGGCACGCGTGCCGGTAGCACATTCGCAGATTCAGTGATTTGAACCCGGCAGGGGAGCGTCTTCCAGGTCCGAATGGTGACACCCTGTCTGAGTCGATGAAGGTCTGCCTCCTGCGGGACGCCCTCTACTTGAACCCAGTATGTTCGCTCATGACGTTGCTCTGGTTCCAACAGCTGTGCTACAAGCCCCTTCTCATCAGTCAAGAGCAGGAGTCCTTCGCTGTCAGCATCCAGGCGTCCAACAGGATACACATCCTGAGGGAAATCAAACTCAGATAGCGTTCTGTATGAACTTCCCGGTTCGGGAGTGAACTGAGAAAGCACGCCGTAGGGCTTGTTAAAGGCGATGATCATCGCCGAAAGTACACGCCCACGGGCAAACCTTCGAGAGTTGGGCCGACGTATTGACCACGTATATCGTAGTATCCTCTGATGACAGGGGGCTTTGCCACACGTGGATCAAAGAGCCGCTTGCCAACCTCTGTCTGGCAAACTGAAGTCGTCACGAGATCCCCGGGGATGTACCGCGTATTTACTCGGATGGCCTCTCCGTTTCCTGTGAACCACGAAGCCGAGTCGACCAGGATCTGTGATGAATCCGTCAGACCCAGTGTATGAATGCCTGAGATGAGTCCGATCGTGTCACCCGGAAAGAGCGTTGACACATTCGCTGAAAGGTCAAGTCTGAGTGACGTGGCACCGGTATCGATAATGCCGTCCTCGAATGGAACGAAAGATGAGGCATCAAACGTCACACGATATCGCACGTTTCGCACTCCGGTAAGACCCTCGAGATTTCTCGTGTCGATACTGTCCAGGATGATAGCGATAGTATCTCGTTGACCAGGATCTCCTGCGGTGCGCAATGCACGCAATCGTATCACCGGATCGTTGAGTCTCTCAAAGGCCATGCCCCCGGTGTATCCATAAGACTCAGCACCACCGTATCCATACACAAAGACGCCGAAGGTAGAGTCTGCCTTCAGTCGGTGAGCACCTGATGCCACCTTTGTCGACACCACCGAGTATGGCGAGCTAAGAATCGTGTTGCTCGTAGCTGTGAATGATGTTGTTCCATCAAGTTCAAGAGAGGGAACTGCGACGGTTGGTATCACAACCGATATGAAATGTTCAGAATAGATCTGACCACCGGCGCTATTGGGTCCGACGCACCCAATGATGTATGAACGAAGGTACTGTTCTGTTGGCGGTGCCACCATCATCGATGGATCGCCGAGACGTTGACCACCCGTCCGATTGGCTGATCTGTCAAGTATGGTGGCTAGAATTGGCTTCGTGGCATCAATGACAAGTGGAACGTCCAATGGAAGGTCCCAGAACTTTCCTTTGTTCAGAAGATAGGCCGGCTGAGAGTTCACCGTGACGAGCGTCGAATCCTTTGATGCGATGATGCGACAGATCGAGACATCATCGACCGAATACAGAAAGTGATCACTCGCCTTGACAAGAGGTGGCACAACGATCTGTCGACCCCAAGTCTCTAGTCCCGGCATCTGTTCGACGAGGCAGTCTCGAGAGGCCGATCCAGCAAGGATCGGAACCTGCGCCCGTCGGTGGCCACCGATGACGACAACAGGTTTCGACGAAGCGATACTCGACCCTGTGAGATCATCCCGACGATTGGACTCAATGCGAGCCTGGAGCAGGTATGACTCACCGCGTTGCAGTATCACTGAGCGATCTCGGCCGACTTGACGATCCGATCTATCAACACTCAGCGAAATGTCGACCTTGGTAGAATCCTGCGTTGCCACCACGACAAACTGACTCGGATATGTGATTGTCGCACCTAATGTCGACGATACTTCGGAAGGGTAGGAGGCAACGATGTAGTCGGTTGACAAGGCATCCGTTGGCAACACAAGCCACGCATCGCTGGACCTGCGGGCTCGCAACACGGCATAGAGCGAAACATCGTTGCTGGTCAAGACATTGATACTGGCGGGATTAGGCCGTTCGCCATCAATACTGGCCCCACCTAGACGCTCAATTCCCTGGAGTTGATAGAGATCGTAATCGTCAATGCGAATCTCCCACAATGTCGACGGCGGAACCTTGGCACGGATGGTATCAGTCTTTCCGGATCTCTGCCGTGCCAGGACGGTTACGTCCGTCACAACATCATCAGTTGCCACCAGAAGCGAGACAAAGGAATCATCTGTTGGTGTCGACGACGCGTTATCATTTGGCGGCACCGCCAGCCAAAAGTTGCGTCCACGGCTATCGCGGATTCCCTGCGAGAGAGCCGAAATCGCTGATGCAATCAGTACAACTATGATCCAGAATTGTCGGATATGACCTCTTGAAAGAGTGATTCGGTGGCCAATGCCGAAGCGTCCCATGAGAACGACCGGGCCCATTCAATGGCTCCATGAGAGAGCCGGTCGCGAAGCTCGGAATCCTTCAGGACACGTACAATCTCTGAAGCAAGAACCTCAATATTGCCGTAGGGATACAGTAGACCGGAGACTTCATTGTTGACCGAATCACGTAATCCGGGTGAATTGGCAGAAATCACGGGCGTTCCGCAAGCATTGGCCTCGATGTTCGTGATGCCCCAGCCTTCTTTCTGAGAAGTATTCACTGCGACGTGTGCTGCCGACAGTAATCTCACTTTGGCATCATCGTTAACGTAGCCATGGAACGTAACCGCGTCGTCGAGCCGCAATGCTGTGACGGTCTCCCGCAGCCGTGACTCATCATCGCCTCTGCCAATGATGTTCAGATGTGCATCAGGAATAGACGTTCGCACGATCTTCAGAGCTCTGATGACATGGTCTACCGATTTGTAGCGCTTCAGTCTACCGAAGTAAGCGATCATCGGAATGCTCGACTTCTCCGACACTGTCATGGGAAATGATTCCGAATCAATGCCATTTGGTATGACTCTAAGGTTCAGAGCGGGTAGACCTTCAGCGATACACTCGCCCTTTGTGCTCTCAGACACAACCATCATCGTTGTTCGACGATAGACGGTCGGAATCAGACGTTCAGCCAGCCACACGTACCCACCGGCAATCGGACCTGCTTCGGCGAAGATGCTCTTTCCAAAAAGATGGTGAATGATTCCGATGACAGGGATCGAAGACACCAGTGGCAGCATCAGGGGAATCTTGTTGATGTCGTCAATGACAACGTCATACGAGCCCCTTTGCCGCTGACGCAACCACCAGATCAGAGCCGCGAAGTTGAAGGTGTTTCTTGATCCAATGCGTACAACCTTCATGCCGTCGAGCATTTCCGTGCGCTTAGCGCCGGGATAGTGGCAAACGACCAGCGTCACCTCGTGCCCCCGGCGAACCAGACGCGAGAATATCTCATGAAGATGTGTTTCGGCACCACCGGCCTGTGGATGCGTACGATCCTGCCAGTTGAAGACGACGAGACGCATTAGCGATTCGGCGTCTCGACAATGATCTCGACCGTACGAGAGTAGAAACGCCCTTCCGGAGTGTCATTGTCGTACAAGGGGAGTTGCTCACCATTACCGGCCACGCTTGCGCGCTGAAATCCCAGTGCGCTGGAGACTGCACGTGCACGTTGCTCGCTGAGTTTTCGATTGTAGTCCTCACTGCCGGTCCGATCAGTGTACCCGACGATCGAAACAGTGGATGTTGGACTCAATCGCGACTTTACCTTATCAACAAGCTGGCGGTGCTCGTCGGTGAGATCTGAACGGTCAAATCCAAAGAGGATCAGAGAGAAACGATCAATGGACTTGTCTGTTCCTCCACCTGAGGCTTTGTCTGACAGCGTGCGCTCTGTCACTGGTATTGTCGCACTTGCAGACGGGATCACGTCGTTGGAAGAGTCCTGCACCACCAACATGTACTCAAGCTTACGCGTACCGCGCGAGATCAGTGCTGCCTGCTCCGACATCCGCCAATCAACTGAAGAAGGTGGAGCTTTGCTGCCGTGGAAAGTCCGGATGATGCGGTCATTTTCGGACACAAACAGCGTCCAGCTCTTAAGCTTGGAAGTATCAGAAACTGATAGCCCAAAACGCAGTCCAGGTGGATCGAATACCCTCATCGTGTCGTTTGACGTAACGGCCGAAAGTACCGACATGTCTGAGCTGGAGATCTCTACTCGGCGGTTCTCCGAAGCCCCGTCAAGATCAGCTTCATTTGACGCAGCTGTGGGAAGCTCTCGCCCTTCAACGGTGATTCGCGACGGGGAGATCTGCCACGTGTCTACAAGGTAATTCTTCACGACCTGAGCCCGCCGCGTTCCAAGTCCCTCACTACCGCCGGCCTCCTTTGAGTCCGTGCATCCCGTGAGTGTCACCGTGGCTTCCGGTCTCTCCTGCATGCGCTTGCCCACCACATTCAGAAGCTGATAGTAGGTAATCATGGCATCGAGGTTGTAGAAGTTGGCAAGCGAGTAGCCCTCAACCTGCTCGCGAGAAAGCTGACGATATCGTGGTGACAACGTAAACGAACCTTCGTCGAAAAACACAAAAGGAAGCAGAGGACGAATACGATTCGACGTGAACTCTTCGATCCGAACCGACTGCTTATCGACCGGTGTGCCGCTTTCGTTAAGCCCCGAGACGGTCGCCGATATCATTCGTGCAGGTAAGGTTTCGGACGCAGGGCGCAACAGCGACGTTCGTGCTACCTCGAAAAGTTCAAAGTCTGAGATTGGCTCTTCCTCGTCGATCGGTGAGTATGAAATCACTACACCGGCACGGATCATGGTATGTGACCAAGATAAATCCTGCACCAATGCAGTTGGAGCATAGGTCAGAAGAACTTCCGGGCTTGCCACGAATATGCGGTCAACATCGAGGGGGAAGTCAGCGCCTATCCCGACCGTCAAGCCGAGATTCATCGTTGCAATGCGCTCAATCGTTCCCTCGGCCCGATTACGAGTACGAGTGCCATTCTCGAAAACAACGTTGGATGGTGTTTCAAGCGTTTCGGACTGAGTGAACGTACCGTCCATCTGAAAACCTCCCCACAGACCCATTCGCAACCCAACCGTGGGAGTGATTCGATAAATGGCAAGGGGCTCGATGGCAAGCCGATTGAACGAAGCCGAGAGGTCGTGACGGATCGTAGCTGATTCGAACTGACCAGTTGGTTGAACGATGAGCTTTGACTCTCGTTCAGTCAAGTCTGCCGTGCCGGTTTGGTAACCAGCACGGACATCTAGCAGCCATTCCTTCGAAAGACCAGTCAGGTAGGACGCACCGAACAGCAGACCACTGCCCGTGCCACCGGTAAAACTTGGGCAACAGTTGCCGACATCAGGCAGTTGGCCGAAAGATGCGTGATGAAGGTCGAGAATGCCGTGAGCCACAAGTCCGATGCGAGGACGATCGTCTGTTTGAGCCAGAAGAAGACTGTAGCTGAGGCCAAGTGCGAGAATTGCAGTTGTGAAGGATCTCATCGGACCACCTCAATGCGATGAGTGAACGATTCCGATGGCGTTGTCATTACAACGAAGTAAACTCCCATTTGCATTCCCGATACATCCAGTGGGACAACCCACCTACCTGGTGATGTTGTTGCGCTGAAGAGCGTTTGAATCAATCTGCCGGCAGCATCAAACACCCGAACGTCTGTTGAGCCCCTTTCAATGACATCAATCGTAGCGATCGCAGAGGTCGAGGCCGGGTTGGGTGCAATTGCGATACCGGCACCTGAGTTGGTGAATGATATCAGGCGAGGACGTGATCCTATCCGACAAATATCCAGAATGCGTATCTGTCCGTTCATCGTTCGTAGCGTGAGTGTATCGCCAGCCGTTACACTATCTATACGGACAAAGGAAGCAGTGTCATTTCCCCAGGTTGTCTGAAATGTGAGCGTCGTTGCTAGCGAGTCGGTGGCATCAAGAGGGATCGGGACGCTGAAGTGGCGGATGCCTCCGGGCAGGAGTTGCCCGGCTGGTGTGCTGCCTGATGGGGTAAGTACGGTGCCGTTGACACTCATGTGAGCCGTCACCGTGCGCACTTGAGTGCGGTTCAGATTGACCTTGCCGGTGACGTAGACGGGCAAAGAGACGAGTTGACCGGTGTTTGTGGCCAGTGAGCCAATTTTGAGCGTCGCACCGATGATGCTCTTGACGGACGCTGTGAGACGAAGCGTTTGTCGGCGGCCACAGATCGTGTCAACAAACGTATAGGATGTATCGTAGGTCCGCCCGGGGACACCACCAAGGAACGTGACCAGCATTGCTGACGTGCGTCCACCTGCTGTCAAATCGGGCGCAATGCTGTCAATCCTGAACGGACCAAGATTTATAGATCCACGAGGCCACTGAAGTGTGATGGTGCCGGTGTTGATGATCTGGAGCCGGTCAGAAAGCACCTCGCCTTCAAGTGCGTTATCGAATCGAATCGTTGAACGAGAGAGCTCAAAGCCTACCGAGTCGCGACGTGCAGAAATGTTGACGACGGTACGGCCGTTCATTGCGTTCGATGCGTTGGACGATACCACGATGCGGACGTCCTTACCGCCGACTCGTTTCGGTGCAAACGACACAGTAAATGGAAGGCTATCACGAGAATTCATCGTGATAGGGAATTCCTGATTCACGTCAATTGAGAACTCATCAGCATCAGCGCCCTCGAGTCCGATCGAATAGATGATCGTTTGAGCATTGCCACTGTTTCGCAGCATCACCGGCCGCTGGCTTGAAACCGCCTCACATGAATTTGAAGCGAATAGAAGTCCGGCGGTTGATGATAGACGCCCCTCACCGGTTGCTTCGCTGTACAACCGCACTATCTGAGTGGGTCGGCCAGAGATCTGGAGCACCAAATTCCCCGAGAAACGGCCGAATGTCCGAGGGTCGAAACGAACAGAGATCTTTCGTGATTCACCACCGCGAAGTGTAAACGGCGATCCACCGTCAATGATCGAGAAGACCGATGACTGCTCTCCCACGATTGAAGTGAGCGTTACTTCGTACAGAACACTCGGATCTCCGATGCCTGTCACCGTTATGCTACTGTCAATCACCCCCTGATTGGCAATGTGGCGGCCAAAATCGAGAACCTCGCGAACGCTAAGTCCAGGGTTTACACCGCGACCCGATAGCTCGATTCGCTTGATACCGGTACCTGTAGTGATCTCGAGAGTCGCATTACGATCGCCGAGGCCTGTTGGCATGAACTCCACATCCACAGAGAGCGACGCCCCGCTTTCGAGTTGCAATGGAAGTGTAGGAGGGCTGATTTCAAAATCAGAGTCTTGGCCAGCTGAACGCAGCCGGATCGACCGAACCACGACCGGACTCGATCCCGTGTTGCGCAGGACCGGAGATGAGACATCACGCCCTGTACCAATGAGAACATCACCAAAGCTCAAAGTCGACTGTTCAGTTTGGCCACCCGCAATTGAGAAGGCACCATCACTCTGATCCGATACCGAACCAAGCTTTGAAAGGGGCCAGACACGAGTAGTGAAGTCTGTTGAGGCGGTCGCCACAAGACTATCATTGGAGGAGAATGAAGCTCCGTACACTATGCCGTCATGTCCGGCCAACGCGACTTGCACGGATAGATTCTCGGCACTGTGAATCTTGGCAGTGGCGTCGCCCCCTGCCGACAGTATCTTCGAATTGTCTAATGAGTATGACAAAGCAAGAATACTCCCGAGTCCAGTCGACGAGCTTTCCAGCAATGATGCGTCAGAGTAACGATACTTTCGAATCACAAAGTCCGAACCTCCAGAGACGACGACGTCATTGGTTGACGGCATTGAAACAGCATAGACGCTACCAACCTGTTCTGGATCTCGAAACTCGCGAATGACAGCCAGATCACTGACTGACCGAGAAACGACGCTCGATCCCTCGGCGGCAACGATGAAGGGCGCGCCTGCGGCAGCATGCACATCATAGACGGGCCCCTCCGGAACGGTGACAAACTTATCAATCGACCATGTGTCGGTTGAGACTGTCATGATCGAACCCTCTGTGCCGACGAACATCGTCTTGCCGTCCTGGGAGAAGGCCACAGACCAGACGCGTGAACCAACATTGACAGTAGCGATGCGTGCACTGCTTCGATAGTCCCACACACGAACTGTCCCGTCATGGCTTCCAGAGGCAACATTTGATGTTCCCGGCATCGTGGCAAGAGCCCAAACCCAGTTGCCATGGATCCCAATGATGCGTGCTTGTTCTCCAGTATTGGCGTCCCATGTTCTGACTGTTCCGTCGTCACCACCAGTGATCACGTACTGGTCATCCGGAGTGAATATTGCACAGTAAACCGGCTGCTCTTGTCCACGTAATCTCAGAATGCTGCGCTGATCAATGTTTGTCCCCGTGATACGCATCAGGCAGTTGTCTCCAACTCCGAAGCCTGGCGACCACTTGTATGACAGACCCTGTGCTGATTCAGTGACGGTCTTCCAAGTCGTTCCCGAATTCGTGCTCACTTCAAGCCGCATGAAGTCTTGCGGTAGGGCATTTGTCCATTGGACGACAGTGTCCCGTCCAGCCAAGAACGTCTCGCCACCATTGGGTTGCTCGAGGCGCACCGTCTTACCGGAGAATACCGACCCGGCCCGCAGATGAACAACATCGGATTGACATGCATCACTCTGAATCTGCACCGTAGCGTAGTCGGCATCGGTCGATTGCGACGAGAAACGGATGCCGACGCTCATTGACGTGCCAGGTGATACAGTGACGGGCAGACTTGGCAAATCAATGAGTTCGAAACCGGTACCTCCGGATGCACTTACTGCCGTGACAGTGATCTTGGTGTTCGATGCAGTCCACACCGCCGTGGCGGTGGCCGCATTCCCTGCGGGAACTAGACCGAGATCAATGCTCTGATCGCGAGTCTGCAGAATGCCCCTCTTTGAAGGGGGCTGACGATACTGCACGTTGAGCTTTGTCCTGGTGTCGGCTACCTGTACCTGCCTAATGGTGTCGCAGGCATTCGGCCTTGCCCAGGAAAGCGTCCAGAGTCGCAGCTGTTTGGCTTCGGCTACGAAGCCACTGGCCCAGCGAGATGCTTCGGCCACATTGCTGACGCGTTCCACGTAGGCGCCGCCAGAAGAATCGGCCAAAGTGCGAAGTTCAGATGACAAAGCGGTGCCAATACCTATCACGTAAACCTTGATGCCGAAGGTCTTGGCAAGAGAGCGCGCACTTTTGAGGTCAAATCGGGAGTTGCCATCAGTAAAGAGGAGCAGCGCCCGCGAGTTTCGAGAATTCTGAAGTTGCGTTAACGCCCCGGTGGGTGAGTCAAACAGTCCACGCTGAAGGTCGAATCCACCAGAGCTTTTCAGACTTGTAACAGCCTTGGGAAATCCGAGTTTGTCAGACGAAAGAGCATAGATCAGTTCCGAGCGGGCACCTATTCCTACTAGGCCGAGTTCGTCAAATGAACGGATCATGAGATTGCGAGCCCGGTCGATGGCCTGGCTTGCTATTGCCAACGGAGAAAGCCCCGAGGTAGTTGGACTCGCAATCTCCATTGATGACGACAGATCAACAGCGACCACCAGCGAGAGTTCTCGGGGGTTTCCGATCGGGTCAGGAGCTTGGGTCACTGCCGGCGTAACTCCTCCATCGACCACCTGAAGCGCTGCCAGGTTCCCATTCACCGGCTGAAAGTTATTGTCGAGCGCCGCCAAGCGACACTTGACCGTGTCGTCCCCGGTCACGAAGGTCCGGATGGGAACAAGATGGGCTGCGGTCTGAGCCTGGATATCGGTAAATGCTAGGAAAATCGTGACCACTGAGATCATCACATAAATCATCATTCAGTCGCTCCTTGAAAGGGCATGTGCAACAAGCCGGAGGCTGCCAATACTGCTACTGCGCACCTCGGCGCAAGATAGACAAGACGAAATCAAAAAGGTTACGCTACGGGACCTTCGTGCGAAGTTCCACAACGACCGTGCGGTTGGCCGCGCGGCCCTCGGGAAGGTCGTTCGGGAACTGAGGAGAATCCTCGCCCAGACCCTCGACCGAAGAAACGCTCACACCGAGCATTCGGGCTACTTCACGCGCGCGACGTTGGGACAGGGTACGGTTGTAGTCGTCAGAACCGGCTTTGTCCGTCATACCGAAAATTGACACGGTGGTTGTTGGGGTAATCCTGGACTTGATAATGTTGATAATGAACATGTGATGTGGACCGATGTTGGCCGTATTGAAGTCAAATAGCACCAATCCATATCGTTCGATAAACAAGTCACCGCTGCGAACCTTCCGTCGCATTGCCGTGTCCTGATGACGTATTGGAATCGAAAGAGTTTCCTCTCCTGATTGACCGGCTGTATCGGTTGCCGAGACCTTTACGCTCAGTGTGTTGGCAATGGACCGAGTGACAATCGAAGATAGATCAACGTCCTCTGTAGCCCAATCCCGGGCATTGTCACGTGCTACAGGGATCTTCTTACCTCCTAGAAACAAGTCGGTTTGTACATCGCGAAGAGCGGTCGACTCGACGGAATCCGCAACACGGATTCGCTTTGGAAAGACTGAGATATCGATCGAACCGAGTGTGATAGGTGCCATCACGTACTCATCATTGCAGCTGATCTCAACCCTGCGATTTTCTTCGATTGCCAGCATGCGTTCAGATGTGTCTGACATCTTTGTGGCAGGGAACAAACGATCTCCGGTGATGAGCTCGATTCGATCTGATTCAATCCCAAGGCTGATGAGCTTCTCGATGACTGCCTCTGCTCGTTTGCGCGCTAGATCAGCCCCCTTGTCAGTTGCGGTGTTGGCAACCATACCGCCGACCTTCAGCCTTGCCTGCCTGCGAATCCGCATTCGAAGAGCTATGATGGCAAGCTCTCCGTGCAGTGCCTCAATTGGCGTCAGCGTGAGCGTATCGAGCAAGGCACGCTCGGTGCCACGCAGATAACGCTCAGGAATCTGCCATGATGCATCACCGAAGTACACATGTCCGAGCATCGGGTGAAGATTTGTGACCTTAATCTCGCGACGATCGATGATTGGATCGGCGATGATCGTTCCATCATCGTTTATGCCGTACACGCGCAGTCGGATCTTTGGTGGCACAGGCTTGTCGGGAATCGCCGCCAGCGGTGGGGGAGTCATGTCAGAACTCGGCCCTGGCTCGACAGGTGGTGTTTCCCTGGGAAGCCAGCCAATACTGGCGCCGATCCGTAGAGCATGGTTCTTCCATGTTGCCCCCTGTGAGACATCAGTCAGCGAATAGGAGTAGGTAAGCTCCGGCGAGATCGTCATCGATCCATCAGCTGTAATTTCAATCGATGTCCGAACGCCGCCTGTGATAGCGGCCGCGACGGCAGGGGGCTGAGGGATGTCTCCGGAATTATCAATCCATACACGTCCTGAGCCGGCGAACGATCCGAAATCGGCTGGTTCGATCAGTGTTTCGGTTTGACGAAACGTCTGTGACAATCCCAGCGCCAATCTCGGCCCGACCACTGCGGACGTACGTCCAAACAACCTGAGTGCCAACAGGGGCTCTAAGACCAGTGCCGCATGGCTTGAGGTCAACTCATGGCGGAATAGCGCCGGTACCACCCGAGGAGTATCGCGCAGATCTGCCACGAAGGAAGCTTCATCGTCGGTGAAACCAACGTGATCCCACGAGACCATAAGTCGCCCGATGACTGAGAAGCCCCCTCCAAGAGGCCGCTCAAGCCATCCACCGAACTGCCCTCCAATGCCTGACCCGTCTGTGAATTCAGGACAGCATGATGGAAAGGATCCCAGTTGCCGAAACTGTGCTGAGGGGTTGTTGACTGTCAGCCCTCCGACGAGGCCGACTCCCTGGGCAAAGATTGACGGTGTCACCATGTGAGCAACGACAAAGAGCGTCAATAGACGCGCCCAAAGGCCCAAGCGATGACAAGTCGTCGGTTGCAAGTGCTGCATTATTGGTGTTCTCTCCTGTTTACCAATTCCATGAGCAATCTTGCGATGAATACGTGACACATGGTTACGGCTTTTGCACTGCCGAAGGACACAGGTCAGCGATGGCACATCGGTCACACTGCGGACGCCGTGCAATGCAGGTCCTGCGACCATGATTGATGATGAGTCTGTCAAACTCATTCCATCGTTCGGAATTCAGGATCTTCATCAGCTCAAACTCAATCTTCACGGCGTCTTGATCAGATACCAGTCCCAGCAGATTGCTGATCCGGGTGACGTGGGTGTCAACTGTCAACCCGGGAATGTCAAAACAGTTACTCAGCACGCAATTGGCCGTCTTTCTGCCAACACCCGCAAGGGTCACAAGCTCCTCCAACGAGCGAGGTACTTCGCCTCCGAACTCGGAGATCAGTTGCCGGCAGCAGAGCTGAACGTTTCGGGCCTTGTTCTTGTAGAATCCTGTTGTCCGGACGGCTTCCTCAAGCTGCTCGATCGGTGCCTCAGCGTAATCATGGACAGTGGGAAACTGCTTGAACAGGGACTTTGTGACGATGTTCACGCGCTCATCAGTGCACTGTGCAGAGAGTATGGTGGCGATCAGAAGTTCAAGTGGCGTGGTGAAGTCCAAACCAACGCGTGCATCGGGATACGCAGCGGCCAGGCGGTCAAGGATCGTTCCCAGACGTTGAGATCTTGCCGCCCGTGATTCAATTCGTGCCATGTGTCCTCGTTAAAGCATCGGGTGTGTCACGGTAGTATCGATAGGTCGGGTGATCTGTCCGGGCAATCACACACCCTTTCTCGGCAGCACGCTCGAAGAATTCCGCATCGTCCGCGTAGTCGATCTCAGAGAATCGGCCCACGGTCTCGAACAGATCTCTGCGGATCACAAAGGTCCCGCCGATGACGCATTCGTCAAGGTGAATCAGCAGTGACGGGTCATGTCGGTCCCTGACATACGGGTCTCCGAACACTTCCACGCCCCCGTGCAACAGCATAATGGACTGATCCTGCAAGAGCATGGCGTGCCTGCTTGAGAGATGATCCACACGATACTCG
>VERF01000036.1 GCA_018882895.1 Candidatus Kapaibacterium sp. | reverse complement strand
TCGGACGTTGTGAACGTGAACCTTTCGCTGACGTCGGTTTCGAACGTTGTCGTGAAGGTGGTCGCCATGACCGGTGATGCAGAAACGATCGTTTCCGATCGTACGCTCATGCCTGGTGAGCACAAGTTCACCTATGACACGGCGCAACTGTCGGCTGGCTGGTATCAGATTCTGACTCTGGTCAACGGCGTTGCTCAAACACGCAGCGTCGTGGTCATCAAGTAATGGCCACAGCCACCCTGCTGATCTGACTGTTTTGAACAAAAGGGGTATGCGAAAACGCATGCCCCTTTTTTTGTAGAATCGCGAGAACTTTTAGCCAGGCAATGACAATGGTAGCGCGAATCATCCTGAACGTCTGTTTGCTCATGACGATGGCCGGTGCGTTGCTCGCTCAGGAAATGGTCCTCAGCGAGTATTACAACATCCAGGACGTGAACAGTGAGTGGACCGAACTGCTTGTTGTTGCAGATAATCTCAATGTCGTCGGTTGGCTCATTACCGATGCAAATACGGGGCAGGTCACGCGTCAGGGCGGACCTCAATTTCGTGATGTTCCGCTTTGGCGAAACCTTCGTGCCGGCACGATCATCGTTCTGTGGCACCGGGCTGTTCCTGCCGGCTTTGTGACCGATGAGGACCCATCGGATGGCTACCTTGAACTCTCGGCGCGCGACGCACGCTACTTCACCACGTATTACTTTGCTCCTCCAAGTGATCTTGCCGACCTTAACATTGCTGACGGCGGGGACGTACTCCAGATTCTTCGTGCCGATCAGTCGCATGTGCATGCTCTCGGTCACAATAAGCCTACCGGGGCGGCCTACAATGCAATTCCTGCGCCCAAGGCCAATTTAGACTCGGGCAACGTCGGGGCATCCAGATCAAATCGAGTTACGGGCAGAACTCTCGGTGCATATGGCATCGGCATCACGAAGGACTCAGTCGTGGCGGGGTTCAATGACTCGCGTGGATTGCCAAATAGATGGGATCTTGCCCGCACCAATCAAGGCGTTGCCAATATCAACCACTGGTTCTGGCGAGAAACACGAGAGCCTAAGTGGTCAGCCACGCCCTCGGTAACGCTCGTAACGCAGTCGGCCAACAGCAACACAATTGAATGGACTGCGCTTGACGATCCATACCCACAGGACAGCACCACTGGGTACCTGATCCTTCGTGATACGGCGGCATTTTCGAGCTTTTCACCGAGCGTGATCCGCGATGGCGCCGTCATTGGCAAGGGGACTCGCTTTGGCTCGGCAATTGTCATAGATCTTCGACCCACGGCACTTGGTCGACGGATGACCGACTCCAGCGGGATCAACTGCGGAACAACCTACACCTACCGTATCTATGGTTATCGGTATCGGCGCGACGACCTGCTTGCGGTCACTGATGACACGACCGGGCGCGGTCGGCAATACACAGAACTTCGATGGGCTCAGTCCAGTCCGATCACCAAATCCAACCCAACAAAGCCCCTTATCCAGGCATCGCGGCCGCGTATATGTCCGGGCGACACGGTTTCGCTCACCACGACCACTGTTGATGCCTCACGTTATGAATGGACCGTCGATGGCCAACCTGTGCCGGTAGGAGGAACCACAAGGATCGTGGTTCGGGCGCCGGGCACGTATCGTCTCATCATCAGAGGCGATGACGGTTGTACGGCAATTTCCGACGCTATCGTGATCGAGGCGCTTCCGGCACCATCGGTTGAGATAAGGCCATCAACTCTTCAAACGATCTGTGCAGGAGACAGTGTCAGGCTCACGGCTCTGACGGCGGCAGCCACGTATGAGTGGCTCCGTGATGGACAGGTCATTTCAGGTGTGACTTCAAACACCTACGTGGCTCGAGCTGAAGGTGACTATCAGGTGCGCATAGCATCTGCTTCCGGATGTCCGGGCGTGTCCCCTGCCGTCAGGGTTCGGCACATCAAGGTTGATTTCTCGGTCGTTCCGTCACAGGTAGACTTTGGCGTGATCGGACAATGCAAGACCGACACCACCGTGATGGTGGAGATCGTCAACCGAGGTCAATCCGACATCACGATCACTGGAGCAAATCTGCCGGCGGGCTTTGCACTCGTATCGCCAGCACCCGGATTCATTGTGCCCGCGGGTCGACGTCAGCAGGTGACGCTTGTGTTTGCCCCATCGGGACCCGGCACGTTCACCTCGGCGGCCTCGTTCCTGGCACAGCCATGCGCTGGATCGGCGCCTTTCTCAGTCAGGGGGCAACGCACGGCTGTCTCCGTAGCATTGAACAAGCCAGGGGTCGATTTCGGTACGTACACATCATGTCCTACTAGTGATATCAAGCCCGATTCGGTCTTCTGCATCAGCAACTCGGGAACAGAACCGATCATCATCGGAGTGCCTCGTGTCGATCCGCCTTTTTACCTGCTGACTGATATTCCGGGCAAGATCACCATTGCTCCGGGGACGCAGTTCTGCATTAGCATTCTTTACCGGCCACGTGATGCTGATCTCGATCGAGGCACCATCCAAACGATAGCATTCCCGTTTTCATCGGTGTCGTGCACGGATACCTTGCGTGCTCGAGTTCAGGCAGCCTCATATCGTCCGCAGGCAAAGGCTGACGAGTCTCCAATTGATCTTGGCGTTGTACTGTCCTGTTCCCGGCGCATCGATACGGTCATAAGCATCACCAATTCATCTCTCGTTCCGATGACGGTCACCAACGTCTTCGGCAAGGACATTCTGTATACGGCTGGTCCGATCGTGATCGATCCGAAATCAAGTCGATCGCTGCCGGTCACGCTCGACCCCACAGTTGGGCCGGGACCGTTCACGGCCCTTGCCAAGGTCGTGCTGGCCCCCTGCCTGGATACGATTGAGGTTCAATTCGATGGTCTTCTGGTAGATGCCTCGTATGTGCCGGATCGACAGGAGATCGACTTCGGTGATATTGTGCTGTGCCGAGAGTCGAGTAAGTCGGTCACCTTCACCTTGGCAGCACGCGGATTGTCGGGCCTGCGCTCACGGCTTCGATCCATCCAAATGCGAGCACCGTTCGTTTCATCAGTGCAGGCCGGCTCGAGCTTCCGTGATTCCTTGCAGGTAGACGTCACATTCTCCCCTTCCGGTGAAGGGGATTTTACCGATACGCTCGTAATGAATATCGAACCATGCGGGGTTGAGCGACGACTCATCCTGCGTGGACGGGCAATACGTCCTCGTCGTACAACGACCATAACGTCAACCAGCTTCGGCACGATCGGAAGTGCAGAGACCTCTACGCGGACACTTACGATCACCAATGCCGGACAGTCACCGGTCGATGTCGATGTCATTCAGGGCATTGCGCCGCCATTTCGGATCGTCTCTACGCGCCCGGCTTTGCCAGCGAGTGTGCCCGTGGGCGGCAGCGTGATCGTCGACATCGAATATTCATTCGCAGGATATGACCGCGCTGATACGGTGGTGCTGGCCAGCATGACCACCGGCGCATGCGCCGACACAGTGCGCTACACCTTAACGGGATCCACGTTTGGTAAGGGTACTGTCACGGGGCTCCGCGTGATCGCACCGAACGGTCTGACGGCGCGAGCCGGAACTGACGTTGATATTCCGCTGGAATTGACTGCACCGGTGTCGTTGGATTCAGCAAACCTGCGCGCAATGCGAATTGACATGTCCTATGACCCGCGATTGATCAGGCCAGACGCTGTATCTGCCCACCTCCCCGGACTGACGGCCACGTTCGTTGAGTCAAGTCCCGGTAAGACATCCATCAATCTGACGTCGGATCGTCCGATCGTGTCAGCAGCTCCTCTTGTGACCCTGCGCGCTCGAACGTTCGTGGGACCGGTGCCGACAACGATCTTGGACGTTGACACGGCCGTAGCCGTCGGCGCGGTGATAACAGGTAATGACGGAGATCTCACGGTCGTCTCCGACTGCCAGATCGAGGCCGCAACTGCGGGCCTTGTCAAACCGATTATTTTCCGCGCCTCAAATACGACGGATGGTCTGATACAGATCGAATACTCTGTTGTGACAGCCTCGGATGTTACGATAACACTCTCATCTCTTTCCGGTGAGTCACGGTCGTGGACATGGCCCGTTGTGGCACAGGGCATGATCCACCACGCGTCGATTCCGCTTGATGAGTTCGGTTCCGGCTCGTACGTGCTGAGTTATCACCATGGCAGACATGTTCGACATCTGCCCGTCATGATCGTGCGGTAGTCCGATCATCATTCTCCATTCTCCATACAGTCAGAGGAACGCTTGAACGTTTTGGTCACCGGTGCTACCGGGTTTGTGGGAAGTCATGTCGTCGACGCCCTGCTTGAGCAGGGTCACACCGTTCATTACATTGCTCGTTCGACGTCCAATCTTCGCTGGTTGCAGGGCAAGGACGTCACGCGCGTTGATGGTTCTTTGTTTGACGTTGCCTCGCTTCATCAGGCTGTCAGCGGCATGGACGTCATTATCCATGTTGCCGGTCTGACTGCTGCAAAGAACGAGGAAGAGTTCCGCCGAGGAAACTTCGAAGCAACACGTAATTTGATCGATGCCGTTCGGGCATATAACCCGTCACTGCGTCGCTTCGTGCACATCTCGTCGCTGGCAGTCGTGGGGCCATCTGGATCGGTTGAAACGCCAGTAGACGAATACTCGCCCCTTCACCCAATCACGGCATACGGTCGAACCAAGAAACTTGCCGAAGATGTTGTGCGCGAGGCCTCGGACATTCCGTTCACAATTGTTCGTCCGCCTGCTGTATACGGGCCGCGAGACGAGGCGGTCCTGACATTCTTCCAAACAGTCAGTAAAGGACTTGCCACCTACATCGGATTCGGACACAAGAGCGTTAGCCTGGTTCACGTGCGTGATCTGGCTCGCGGAATTGTACTTGCGGCATTTCACGAGAACGCGGTTGGGCAGACCTACTTCATCTCATCAGATGAGTTCTACACCTGGCCGCAGATAGCCACGCTGACCGGAGCGGTGATGGGCAAGCGCCGCCTGATCAGTCTGCGCCTGCCACACTTTGCCGTGCTTGGTATCGCAGGAATCGTCGGCACTTTGGGAAAGTTCGCCGGTAAGCCCCCTGTCTTGGACTTTGAGAAGGGGCGAGACCTGATTCAACCGTACTGGATTTGTAGTACGCAGAAGGCACGACAGGAGATCGGCTACCGTCAGGAGGTTTCCCTCCATGAAGGGATTTCCGAAACTGTCGA
Source organism: Candidatus Kapaibacterium sp. (assembly GCA_018882895.1). Classification (GTDB taxonomy): domain Bacteria; phylum Bacteroidota; class Ignavibacteria; order Kapaibacteriales; family Kapaibacteriaceae; genus UBA10438. The sequence goes on along the minus strand of VERF01000036.1, from coordinate 19,856 downwards.
ATGGTACAGGAGCCAACGCTGGCTATGATCCGTCGGTTGATAGTCAACGCAACGGGGATCGGTGTCACCCTCGTCACACTGGGCGTGATCAGCATTGTATTTGCAATCCTCCTGGCTACAAGAAGTCATCCTAAGCCATATCAGGAATCACGGTCCAACGTGCGCGATTCTGTGCGCGTATATCGCAACGCCTTTGGTGTGCCGCATATCGTTGGCAGCTCGCTTCGCGACGTGGTATTTGCCCAAGGCTACACGCATGCGCAGGACAGACTCTGGCAGATGGATTTCTGGCGGCGTGCGGCAACCGGACGTACGGCAGAAATATTGGGTCCGGAGGGCGTCCCTTTTGATGCATTCATGCGTTCGATCGACATCCGTGGCATCGTACGCCGCCAGCGCAAGATTATCAGTCCAACAGCCCTTCAGATCCTGCAGGCATACAGTGACGGGGTAAATGCATTCATTCGTGAGAACTCTCAAAGTCTCCCCTTCGAGATCGACGCGCTCTCGTACACACCTCAGCAGTGGACGCCCGAAGATTGCCTCATCATCGGTCGTGCTCTGGCCTTTGATCTTAGTCTTGGGTTCTGGTCGGACATTGCATACGCACAGATCGAGCATCAACGAGGATCGGAGTTCGTTCGAGATTACGTCCCGCGCGATGATCGCGGACCGTTTGTGCTTGATTCCTCATCGTCGGCAGCTCCAATCAATTCTGCAAGCGGATTTCTTGGCTCTGCAATCAACCAGCGACCAGCGTCCTATGCGGCGCAGCATCTTGGCCACGTTAGAAATGGCCTCGACAATGCCCGACGAATGCTCGGGCTCCAGGGATCGGGGTATGGCAGCAACTGCTGGGTCATGCGCACTGCAAACGGGTCGACCATCGTAGCAAATGACCCACACCTGAGTGCTTCGATTCCCGCAAAGTGGTACCAAAATCACATCACCGCACCGAACATGAACGTGGTCGGACTAAGCGTTCCGGGTATTCCCCTTGTGGTCTCCGGTCGCAATGACCATGTGGCATGGGGCTTCACCAGCTCAATGATCGATGACGTTGACTACGTCGTTGAGCTTTGTGATTCGCTCGATCCGGTCAACTACTACCGAGATGCTTCCGGGAGCAGACGCAAGTTCAGGTACCTTGCCGACACGATCCGTGTTGCGGGGCACTCCGACACGATCATTAGCGTGCGTGCGACGTCCACGTCAAGGGTCATCTCAGATCATCACATCATGCGGGATCCGACGCCGATCTTCGAATTCCCACGCGTGGCGGCTACCGGATTCATGTTTCCGGAAAGGAATCGCCAGCGGCCCAGTGTGCTGACCTTCCGATGGGCGGCTTCATGGCCAAGCGATGAGATCACATCGATGTATAAGATCTGTTCGGCGCGGACGGTCGAGTCTGTACTGAACGCGCTCTCGTCATGGGGCTCACCGGCGCTAACCTTCTGCGTTGGCAGTCGCACGGGGTCAATGGGAGTGATGGCCGCGGGGCATCTTCCGCTGCGCGGAAGTGCAGATCCTCGCCTTCCCATTGCATCCTGGGTTAAAGGGGCTGACTGGTCCGGCGTCACATCATTAATGGGACTCGGTCGTATGGTGAACCCCGCGCGTGGGTGGGTCGCCTCGGCCAACAATCGACTTTCAAGCGCCGACATCTACGTCAGCTCTCTGTTTGAGCCTTCATCACGCATGGAGCGCATCAGCGAACTGATGCGTCTGTATCGTAATCCAACCGTCCGTGATGTTCAGATGATTCAGCAGGACGTGGTATCGCCCTACGCAAAGGCGATTCTCGGCCGAGTTATCCCGATCCTACAACGTGCCAGCAAGCGATTCAATCCTTCCGAACGCCGTGCTCTATCGATGCTTGCCTCGTGGGATGCCGGTCATACCCCGATTGACAATGCAGCTTCGATCTTCTCTGTGTTTCTTGATCGACTGGTTTGGTCGACGTTCGAAGACGAACTCGGTCAGCAACTCTATTTTGACTGGTCAATGGTGTCGAACATTCCCCTTCGACGCATAGACGAGCTTCTCGATGAACCACAGCACCGGCTCTGGGATGACATACGAAGCGCTGGTCAGACCGAGGATATGTCATGGATCGTCATTCGGGCTTTCCAGCTTGCGATCGACGACTTGTACAGGCACTTTCGTCAAGAACCCGAATCGGGTTGGCCATTCGGTTCGATCCATTCGGTTACTTTCCCACATGTGTTCGGTAAGAGTCCGCTGATGCGGCCTACGCTGAATCTGGGTCCATTCAGTATTGGCGGTAGTCAGACAACGATCAATAACACGCAGTGGAACTTCAACACGAAGGATCCACGCAACGTTATGCTCGCAACAAAGGTTGTTGCCAGTATGCGCGTCATCTCCTCGATGACCGATTCAATTCAGTACACCGTGCTGCCCGGTGGTGCTTCGGGTCAGCCCCTTGAGGCTCACTACTCCGATCAAATGCAGCTCTGGCTCAAGGGAGGATACGTCAAACTCCCAGTTGGGCGCCAGCCGGATGTTTCATTCCGGCTTTACCATGTGTTTTCCCCCTGATGAATGGCTTTGCGCATTGCGTATTTTGTCACCTTGTTTCACGTTACGATTCCGACATGTCAGTAACCGTCTCCATCGCCTCCCGTCAGACTGTAAAGTCTGATGCTATCATCGTGTTCATCCCGTCGTCCGAACGCCAGTTCACTCAGCACGAGAAAGCCCTTACCAGTGTTATTCCGCATCTAACGCCGGTGTTCGAGTCAAAGGATTTCACGGGTAAGTCCCTGCAGACCACCCTGGCCTATTGCGGATCTGCTGCCTCATCCCCAAGGATCATCCTTGCAGGCCTCGGCGAAACCTCGTCGGTGACCGTCGAGACGATCCGCCGTGCGGCCGCCGCCGCTGCAAAGCGCGCAGCTGCGTCGGGATGCCAGCACATCTCGGTTGACGTGCAAACCGTCAATGGTATCGACGCTGCGACCATTGCCCAGGCCATCGTAGAGGGGGCGCTGCTGAGTCAGTATGCGTTTGACAAGTACAAAACCATCGCTCCGACCAACGGAAAAAAGGTCAAGAAACTGACGTTGGTCACTGATAAGGCTCATCAAAAGGCCGTCAGCAAGGGTGCCGATGCCGGTATGGTGATTGTCGATGGAGTGACGCTCGCCCGCGACCTTGCCAATGCGCCGAACAATGAGATCTATCCGGAATCACTTGCACGTAAGGTGCAGGAAGTCGGCCGCAAATCAGGCTTCAAGACCACCGTCCTTGATAAGGCAAAGATTGAAGGCCTCAAGATGGGTGGCCTGTTGGGCGTCAACCAGGGAAGCGTTCGTCCCCCGGTGTTCATCGTCATGGAATACATGAAGGGGCCGAAGTCGGAAAAGCCCCTTGTCCTGGTAGGAAAAGGCGTGACCTTCGATACCGGAGGAATCTCCATCAAGCCGGCCGCCGGAATGAGCGACATGAAGAGTGATATGCACGGTGCGGCAAGTGTCATTGGAACTATGCAGACCATTGCGCGACTTGGCTTGAAGAGAAACGTTGTTGGCATTGTTCCTGCAACCGAGAACATGCCAAGCGGCACCGCGCTTGTCCCTGGTGACATCATTACGTTCATGAATGGCAAGACTGCCGAGATTGACAACACAGATGCCGAAGGGCGACTCATTCTAGCCGATGCTCTCTGCTACGCAGATCGATACAAGCCATCGGCCGTGATCGATCTGGCGACTCTTACCGGCGCCATCGTGATCGCACTCGGAAGCGTCACCACAGGCATGATGGGAACCGACGAGAAGACCAAGGCTCGTCTGCGCACAGCTGCTGGTAAGACCAACGAGTTCGTCTGTGAGCTTCCGCTCTATGAGGAGTATGAGGAGCTGATCTCGAGTGATTACGCCGATATTAAGAACTCAGGTGGCCGAAGCGCCGGTTCGATCACCGCGGCACTGTTCCTGAAGCACTTCGTGAGTTACCCGTGGGTGCATCTCGACATTGCCGGCACCGGAATTCAGCCCAAAGCCTCCCATTACGTCTGCAAGGGCGGGTCGGGTGTGGGCGTGCGACTGCTGACAGAGATGCTTCGCCATTGGTAACCGGGAAGTCCTTTGTCCGATAGCTCGACATCAGATCTGCGCCAGGAGTTTGAGCGCGAGGCCATGCCGCACATGTCGGCACTGTATTCTTTTGCCCTAAGGCTTACCCGCGATCAGGAAGACGCTGCCGATCTGGTTCAGGAAACATTCCTGAAGGCATTCCGTTTTTTCGACAAGTTTGAACGGGGAACTAACTGCAAAGCGTGGTTGTTCCGCATTCTGAAGAATTCGTACATAAACACGTTTCGGCGCTCGTCAAAGGCACCGGACACTGTGGAGTACGATGTCATTGAAGAGTTCTACGAGACTATTCGGGATAGTTCCGTTGAAACGTCGGTTCTTGAAGAGCAGGTGTTTCACAACGCGCTCGACGATGAGGTGGCACAAGCGGTAGCTTCTCTCCCGGAGGAGTTCCGCACGGTTGTGATTCTGTGTGACATTGAAGGTTTCACCTACGAGGAGATCGCCGAGTTCATCGACTGTCCTATTGGGACGGTCCGTTCACGTCTGCACCGTGCGCGAAAACTTCTGGCTGCCAAACTCGCTGACTATGCCAGAGCGAGGGGCTTCTCCACCGGAGAGTCAGAATGAAAGAGGGCAAGGTGCTTTTCGCATTTATTGAGGGCGTGTATGGAAAAGATGAACGACTCCTTTGACTGGATCTCTGAGGCGCTCGACAGCGGCAACGAGCAGCTGGTTTCAGAACGAACAGCAGGCGACAAGCGTGCAGAGAGAGAAGCGCGAATTATCGGTGCCGTGCGAGCTACCATGCGCCAGAGGCGCGACGTGCTCCGCACTCCTGTTCCGGTGCAGCTGGAGCGCACAATTCGGATGGCGATTGCCGCAGAGGCGGATGCTCGCCAGCAGCCTGGTGTTCTTGGCAGGCTCCGCGGTATAGTGGCCTCTGCGCTGCCAAGACCGTCATTCGCCATTGCGGGATTGGCAAGCCTCATTCTTGCCGTTGCCTCTCTGGTTGTGCTTACCCAGCAACCAACGTCGCTTCCGTCGAACCTTTCTGATGCGGCGATGACGATGTACACCGATGTTGTTGCCTCGGGTGGTGATGTTGGTCTGCGCTCGTCCGACAAGAACGATCTACGTGCCTTTTTTGCCAACCACGGTGTTGATTTCGAGGTGTTCTTTCCTACGGTGGCAGCTGAGCTGGTTGGTGGAAGCGTTCGCTCGATCAATGGTCAGGACTTCCCGGTTCTGGTGTATCGCAATGCAGGCCACTTCATCTCTCTTTTAGAAGTTGACAATGATGCCATTGAAACGAGCGTCGTCAGCATGGATCAGACCGCTGCTGACGATGTCGAAAAGAGCAAGTGGCATTGGGCATCGTCAGACGACAGGACGTTGTTTGTCTGGCAAAGCAATAGTATCATGTGCTCGGTCGTCTCTGACCTGGCCGTCAACGAAGTGTCCGCACTCTTCAGTCTTGAGGTTCTCTAAAATGAAACGTTACTTGGTTGCCAGCGCCGTCACGGTGCTCTTTGTCGCCTACTGGCTCTACCGTCCCTCTCAGGCCTCTGCCACGTCAGGCGGCAGTCTCTCGGGTGGTGTGTATGCCGTTGCAGGTGTCAAGGCGTCTGCCGCCGGTAAAGCCGTTGAATTCATGTGGACGGATGCAGATGGCCGCCAGCGCTCTTTTTCGGAGGTTGCCGCCGGCAAGACGGTCCTGTTGAACATCTGGGCAACTTGGTGTCCGCCATGTCGACGAGAGATTCCAGACCTCGTTACGATCTCCAAGGAAATGGCTGGCAGGGGCGTGGTGGTGATCGGAGTGGCACTCGATGACAAGCCTGATGCCCTCAATATCGTCAAGACATATTCAGAGAAGAACGGCGTGGCCTATATGAATGTGCTCGATGCCGACAAGAAGATCGCCGAGGCCTATGGTGGAATACAGGCTGTGCCGACGACGTTCATCATCAACAAGCAGGGCATGATCGCACAGAAGATCGTTGGTTCCATGCCAAAGGATGCTTTCGTGGCGGCACTTGAGAAGGCGATGTAGTCTCGTCCCCTACCAGACGCGTAGAATCATCGACGGCTCCCTCGAAACGGGAGCCGTTGTCGTTTTGACCATGTCCGAGAGTTTGCCGGCCAGCCCCTTGCATGCCTCGTGGCTTGATGCATGAACCGTAGCAAGGGGCTCCCCCTTGACCACGCGTTCTCCGGGTGATCTGTGGAGGACTATACCGACGGAGTGATCGATCAGATCATCTTCTCGAGCTCTGCCTGCCCCCGCATCCGAAATGATGAGAGCCAGTTCGCGGCCCGGAATGACGTCGACAAACCCGTCCTGAGGCGCAGTGATCTCGAGACGAGGCAACGCGGCGTACCTCTGCATACTGGCCGACCAATCGCCTCCCTGACGTCGGATCATTTCGTGGAAGATCACATGCGGGCGGCCGCTACGCCATTCCTCCAAAACCCGCTTGCGCGCCTCGAGATGTGATAGGCCCTCGTTGACGAGCATGAGCATACGCGCCACAAGTTCGGTCGTGACTTCGGCAAGGTCACGCTCGACCACACCTGCAAGTGCTGCCTCGGCTTCGACCATCTCAACCCAGTTGCCTACGGACCGGCCAAGTGGGCGGTCCATACGTGTGAACACGAACGTCACCGGCAGCCCGATCTGCGCACAGACCAGCTTCATTGAATGGGCGAGCTCTTCGGCCTGCTGCATCGTGTTCAGAAAGGCCGCACTACCGACCTTCATATCCATGACGAGGCCGTCTAGTCCTTCGGCGATCTTCTTGCTCAGAATGGAGGCAGTGATTAGACCCGTGCTCTCAACGGTTCCTGTGGCATCACGGAGCGCGTATAGAATCCGATCGGCCGGCACGAGTTTAGGGGTCTGCCCTGCCATGAAGACATGGTGCGTGGCGATCATGGAACGCATTTCATCAAGCGACAGCGCCGTGGAAAGTCCGTCGACGCTTTCCAACTTGTCAAGCGTACCGCCTGTGTGCCCCAGCCCCCTTCCACTTATCATCGGAACGTCCAAGCCACAGGCAACAGCCAATGGAGCCAAAAGCAGCGACACTTTGTCGCCCACCCCACCGGTCGAATGCTTGTCGATTCGTGGCCGTAACGAGCCTGAGCCGATAAGTGTCTCACCCGACTCGGCCATGGAAAGGGTCAATGCCGATGTCTCCGCTGAATCAAGTCCTCTTGTGCAGCAGGCCATCAAGAAGGCGGCAACCTGTGCAGAAGATGCCTCGCCACTGACCGTGCTGTGGATGAATGATCGGATTTCCTCGGATGACAATGGGTGTCCGTCGCGCTTGGCGCGAAGGACTTCTTTGATGCTCTTCATAGTTTCGCAGAATGATTGAAAAGCTCGAGCGCGCGTCGCCGAAACTACGAAATGCCATCCGCGAGTTGCATCATGCCGATGCGCGTGAGCAACGCCAGGAGTTCCTGGTCGAGGGTCCTCATGCCTGTCTTGACGTCATCAAGGCCGGACTGCGTGCAGAACTTCTTGTGATCGCCGATGATGCCTCTGTTGAGGCCCAGGACTGCCTTGCAGTGGCGTTACTTCATGGTGTTCGGTGTTTCGCCGCATCGTCGTCAGAACTCCAGCGAATGGGGACCACGAAGACCACTCAGGGAGTGGTCATGGTGATGTCCTATCTGCCAACGCGTGAACTTGGCAAACGCATCGTTGCACTCGATGGCGTCGCCGATCCCGGAAATGTCGGAACCATCATCCGATCTGCATCGTGGTTTGGATGCACTGACGTTGTAACCTCAAGCGACTGTGCCGATGTCTATAACCCAAAGGTCGTGCGTGCTTCTGCCGGCGCATTGGCATCGATAAACATTGTTCGGCGCGCCGATCTTTCTTCGCTGCTGGCCACGCATCCAGAGATACAAGCCATTGCCGCCGTCGCAGCTGAAGGAACAGACCCAAGTGGTATTCGCCTGCCTGATCGCTGGTGCCTTGTCATTGGTTCGGAGGCGCATGGTGTATCCCCTACTGTGATGAAGCAATGCAGCATTCGCACAACCATACCTCGGCACGGATTAGGCGCTGAATCGCTCAATGCGGCAGTTGCGGCCTCGATTTTACTGTACGAACTGGCAGGACGCCGATGAAACTCTATACGCCCGGACCTGTTCCCGTGCCGGCCGAGGTGATGAACGCGGCATGCCAACCAGTGCTGCATCATCATAGCGAAGAGTTTCGTCGCATTCTTGCAGAGGCCAAGAAGTACCTGCAAACGATCTTCGATACCAATGGCACCATTGCCCTCTTGGCCGGAAGCGCCATGACGGGCATTGAGAGTGTGAGCGCAGCATGCATTAGAACGGGTGATCATGTTTTGGTTCTTGTTCATGGAAAGTTTGGCGAGAGACTCGAAGCGTGCTGCAAACTGCGCGGAGCTGAAGTACATCGTTTAGAAGCCCCTTGGGGAGAGCAAATCGAAGCTGAGCAGGTCCGTACCAAGCTGCAGCAGTTGAACAGTTCATGCCGACTGCGAGCTGTGTGGCTGGTTCATAGCGAAACCTCCACGGGCGTATCCCTGGATCTCGAAGGGATTGCCCGCGTCGTGTCAGAGGAAAGTCCGGATACACTTCTTCTGGTCGATGGCGTCACGAGCGTGGCCATTCAGGAGCTCCACACCGACGCGTGGAAGTTAGATGCCGTTGTGACTGGCGCACAGAAAGGGCTTATGTCGCCCCCGGGCGTGGGAATCATCGCAATGAGTCAAAGATTTGAGGAAGTCGTGCGAGGCTCGCTATCAAATCTATACGTCAATGACTTGCAGCGTGCCCTTGATGTAAATGATCGGGATATGATGCTTTGGACACCTCCGGTTACGATCATTCGAGCGGTACACATGGCGGCATCAATGATCGTGCAGAAGGGACTGCAGACGGTCTGGAATGAGCATGCCGCACGTGGCCACTACGTTCGTCAGCAGGCGCTGGCGCGAGGTTTCACCGTGTTTGGTCTCGGCACGTCACAGGCACTTGTCCTTGTTATGCATCCGCGCATCGACGAGATACGCCGTGCTCTGATCGACAGGCATGGAATGATGGTTGCTGATGGTCAGGATCAAGCATCCGGGCGTATGATGCGCATCGGAATCTGCGGGTCGTACACAATACCCGACTTGGAGGAGCTCTTTGGCGCCATCGACGAAGTGTGCACGCATCTCGGAGTAGGCGCATGAAAAGGCAGGTAGTGGTCGCCACCGGCAACAGTCATAAGGTGCAGGAGTTGTCAGATCTTTTTGCCAGGGAAGGTCTTACCGACATTGAACTCCTGCCTATGAGTCAAGTCATTGGCCCCTTAAAGATCGAAGAGGACGGACTGACCTTTGCAGAGAATGCGCTCATCAAGGCACGCGCGGTATATGAATCGTGCATGCTGCCGACGATTGCTGATGACAGCGGGCTCTGCATTGACGTGCTCGAAGGCCAGCCCGGCGTGCGCTCTGCGCGCTTTGGTGGTCCGCAGGCTACCGACTCAGACAATCGTGACGCGGTGCGCAGGGCGATGATTCAGCATGGATCTTCTGACTCTGCGGCTCGCTTCGTCTGCGTTCTATGCTACATCGATCAGTATCGCACATTTTTCACGATCGGCGAGTCAGCAGGCAAGGTCGTTGTTGATGATCAAGGGTCAGGGGGCTTCGGATATGATCCGATGTTCATTCCTGATGGTTTCGACCTGAGCTATGCACAGATGAGTGCCGAACAGAAGAATGCCATTAGTCATCGTGGGCGGGCCACTTCGGAGATGATCGCGCGTCTACGGGACATTGAGCTTGGGACCAGCTCGGCAAATGCCCATGAGCTGAGCCGAGCCGATCTGTATGCCGCGTCTGCCGCGGCTGTCATTGGACGGCAGGATGTCGTTCGGGCGGTCGCTTCGAGGGCTGCCGACGAGTATCAGCGCAGCCAAGTGCGTGAAACGTTGCTTCAGACATACCTTTTTGCCGGTTTCCCGGCTGCACTCGACGCACTGGCGACAGCTCATGAGGTCATGGGTAATCGTATGACCATCGATGAGTTGGAGCCGTTCGATGCAATGTTGTTTCAACGACGAGGTGAAGAGCTCTGCCGCAAGATTTACGGCCGCGTCTACGAGCGTATGATGGAGCGGTTTGAAGCGATCTCTCCTTCGATGCGGTCATGGATGATCATCGAAGGGTATGGCAAGACGCTTAGCCGTCCCGGACTGTCCACACTCGAGCGAGAGCTTTGTATCGTTTGTATGCTGGCCGTGCTTGGCAGAACAACCCAGCTCTACTCACATGTTCGAGGTGCCATTGCCGTTGGTGCCACGATGCATGACATTGCAGAGTGCATGGACGTTGTCGTTGAGCTCTCCGGACGGCAGGCCTACGAACTGCTGAAGTCGACGTATCTGAGCATAAGGCCGATCGACTGACCTATCCGGCCTTGTCGGACTCGTGCACGATCATGAGGGACGCTTGAGCAAGAAGCTGTTGCTCTTGACGAGTGATCCGGAGCCCCACACACCCAAGCCACCGGTGATATTGCCAAGGCGGTAGTCATACGAGCTGCGCCGTCCGCCACCTACGAGATAGAACCACTCGAGAAACGCCCGGTCCGGTACGTAGATCCGCAGTTCGTGCATTCCATACCAGCGGAAAATGCCCCAAACCGTTTGAGATGTTGTAAACGGAGTAGCCCCGAGGGTTGTCCGTTCGTTCTCAATGAGAGTACCGGAGCGGTCGAAGAAGTCAGGATTCGGGCGCACCGTTCTCTGATTGGTATCATTCGTCGGTGGGGTCAGATACGAGCCGTAGTTGAGTGTATCAAGGCATGTCAGCGCGATGATGTAGAGCTCGGTGTTGGGCACTGGATTCCATGAAACAAGCAAGGAATCGTCGACCGGCAGCAGCAGTGAGTCCTTCGGAGGAAACTGGATCCATGGACGTGGCGGCGTGACCCAATCGAATGACTGCGGAGTGCGTGTCGATGCAGTCAGCCGTGACCCTTGAGCTTCGACCACGACGCTGTACAGTGTGTTAGGCTTGACGCGATAGGAGGTGTCTGCGGCACGGTAGGTTCCGCCACGCGGACCATCGACGTAGGTCATTGGGACATCGACGCCGTCGGCAGTGACGACAATCTTGGCATCACGCAGGATCGCTTGCTCGAATCTGAATGTATCCGTTATCGGCAACGTGCGCAGAACGCGCACGTCGGCAAGAGGCTCCCCAACCAACAGGATCCCCTCAAGCATGATCTCTTCGACGTAGTCGTTTGGTACCGGGTCTTCGCAGCCGGAGACCACCAAAGCCGTTACCGCCACGATGACAAGCTGTATGAGAGTGATAGACTTCATCAGAACCTCAACTCAGCTGAGATGGAAGGAAGAATCGGCAGCAATCGAACATCGCTCACCGTCGGAATGCCATCTTCGGTCTGGAATAGTCGGAACCAGATATCACGCCTTGAGTAGACATTGTACACGTCAAGAAACAATCGGAACGGCAAACCGTAGAGCGTGGTGTTGTAGTTGACATTCACATTCAGCTGGTGGGAATTGGGTAGGCGCAGTCCCCAGCGTTGTGATGGATTCACCATCACAATGCCACCGTCCCATCCGGGCATTCGTCCGCCCAGTGCTGACGTAGCGCCGGTGTACGACTGACCGGACTGGAACATGAAGGACGCACCGAACTCCCATGTCTCAGACAATTGATACATGGCCGTGATTTTAAGGTCATGCCTGCGATCAAACTTTGGACGGAACCAGCGGCCAAGATTCACGCTATCAAACTGCGAAAAGACGTACCCCAGAGCGTAGCCGATCCAGCCCGTGAGTCGTCCAGCCCGCTTCTGCAGAAACACCTCGGCACCGTAGGTATATCCGCGGCCAACATAGAAAACGTCGGAAACAGCTACTTGTCTTCCTCGGTTACCTTGTCTTAGCTCGTTGATATTCTCAAGATTCTTGTAGTACACGTCAACGTTAAAATCGTAGCCTTCCAACGGACTGGATTCGACCGAGAGCACGTAGTGATCGGCACGCCCAGGGGGGACGGATCTGTCCGAAGGCAGCCACGTGTCGAAGAACGAAAAGTCAGGTGCTGAGGCCAGGCGCAGGTACTGATGGTAGATTCCCCAAGCTGCCTTCACTGCGACATCTTCACTCAGCTGCAGTCGTGCCGCAAGCCGAGGGTCAAGAAGAAACTGCTCACTCGAGGTCCAGTAGTTTCCTCGCAGGCCCCCTTGCAGCGACAGGGACTCGGTCACGTTCCAGTTAGCCTGGGCAAACAAAGACTGCGTATTGTCCGTCAGGCGAAGAGCTGTGGTGTCACGGATCACTGTGTTATTCTGGGCTGACTGTTCGAAGAGCTGCACGTAGTTGAAGTTGAACAGCGAACCCTCGTAGCCCCCTTTCAACGTAAGATTCTCGGCCGTGAACCACTCTAGCTCAACCTTTGCGGTGTAGTCGATAATGTTGTTGGCGACCTCAAATGCGATGCCGGCATTTCGGCCATCGAAACCATTGTCATAGCGGCTGGCGCTCAGTGTCACAACCGAAAAGACCGTCGGATCATAGATGTGCGACCAGCGCAGCGACGTTGCGCGATTACCGATTCGCACGCCGAAATCCAGACCGGTCTGCGAGAAGCCAAGCTGATCACGGGTCAGGAAGCCGCTCAGAGAGACCTTGTCATCCTCTCCCAAGTTCTGCGTGATCTTGGCATTGAGATCGTAGAATCCGAATGTCGGCAAGGGGGCTTCTGGGTCCTCCGGAATGACACCGAGAACAAGATCGAGATAGGTTCTTCTTCCACCGAGGAAGAATGATCCGTTACCGATCGGCCCCTGCAGTGAGGCGCGTGAGGAGATCAGGCCGAGACCGACCAGACCCTCGATGTGGTCACGGTTACCATCTTTCTGCGTGATGTTCAGCACGGCCGACATTCTGCCGCCGAACTCGGCAGGAAAACCGCCCTTGATAAGGTCCACATCCTTGATCGCGTCATTATTGAAGGCAGAGATGAAACCGAACAAGTGCGTTGGGTTGTAAACCGTCATGCCATCAAGCAGCACCAGGTTCTGGTCCGGAGAGCCCCCTCGAATGAACAGGCCACTTGAGATCTGCGAGGAGGTCAGCACGCCCGGCAACATCTGCAACGCACGAAAGACATCAGCCTCTCCGCCAATTCGAAGCTGACTTAGCTGCTCGATCGGGATATTCACTCGTGAAATGGAAATCTGCCGCTTGTCCTCGTCACGCTCAGCCGTGACCGTGACTTCACGACCACGCGCAGTGTCGGACAGAAGCCCGATGCGGAGCTTCGCACTCCCACCCTTCGGCACCGTGACAGGAACTTCCTTGCGCACGTAGCCTACATAGGACACCACGATGATCTGCTGTCCAGCAGGGATGTTGGATATCGAGAAATAGCCGCTCTTGTTCGTGTATGCACCCGCTTTGATGGCTTTGACCGAGATGGTAGCACCGATGAGGGGCTCCTTGGTCACAGCATCTTCGACGAATCCGGAAACGACGCCACGTGTTGAGTCAGCTGGCGGTTTGACTGCTGCATGAGATGCAACGCACAAAACCAGCGATAGGATGAGGATGAGATTTGAATTTCGCAAAGGGGTGCAGAGGACGAACTTTTGAATGGAATGTTGCGTTGATGCGCACGTAGACACAAAACGGACGGTGAAAGTTTCGTTCCGTAGATTTGACGCACAATTTTGATTATCAATCTCCTAGACCATCATGGCGATCTACATAACCAGCGACTGCATCAATTGTGGTGCCTGCGAACCCGAGTGCCCCAACACTGCCATCTACGAGGCCGGTGCCGAGTGGGAACTTGCTGGATCAAAGCATAGCGATAGCACGTCACCCGGTGGTTTTGGCGGCAACTTTTTCTCCGGTGAGTTCTACTTCATCGTTCCTGATAAGTGCACCGAATGCAAAGGCTTTCACGATGAGCCACAATGCGCAGCCGTCTGTCCGGTGGACTGTTGCCTGCCGGACCCGAACAATGTTGAGTCCGAAGAACAGCTTCTTTTGAAGAAGGACTATCTCGACTCGATCGACACCATCCGACTTCGCAGCTGAGTCATGTTTGCTGAGATCCACGTTGAGCGAGGCCGCATACGCGCCGTCCTTCCCTGCTTGACGGGCACAATCATTCGCACAGAGACAGATACCTTCACCTACCCGGGCTGCCACGTCTATCCGGGACTTGTTGACAATCACGCCCACATTGTGTTACTCGGTGAACAGCTGACGTATACGTCGCTGGCCGATGTCAATGGAGCAGGCGAGCTACTTTCAGCCATTGCCGCCTCTGAGCCGATCGACGGATGGCTCCGCGCAACCGGATGGAACGAAGAGCTATGGACTGATCGCAGGATTCCAACACGAGATGAATTGGATGACATAACCGGCGATGTTCCTCTGTTTGCAACACGGATTGACACACATGCCGCGTTAGTCAATAGCGCGGCCTTGCGGCGCTCCGGAATCAATCCTGCTAAAATGCCGCATGTGCTCATTGACGATGATCTTGAACCGATCTGGACGGCGCTGCCAGCCCCTTCGCCGGAGACGCTTCGACGAATGATCGAGCAGGCTTCACTCGAATGCGTTCGTAACGGGATCACAGAAGTTCACGACATGCATGTGAATGTTTCGTGGCTCGAAGTATTTCGAACGCTTGCAGAAGCCGGCAAGCTTCCCATTCGAGTGCAGGCCTTTGTTGGTGGTCAGTCGCGGCAATGGGTGGAGGAAGGACAACTGCCGGCAGGGGGCGAGCTCTTGCGCGTCTGCGGTGTGAAGCTCTTTGCCGACGGAGCCTTGGGATCTCGCGGGGCGTTTCTATCAGCCCCCTACAGTGACGATCCTGCAACCTCCGGCCGCGAACTGCTCACTGCCTCTCAGCTGAAGGAGATGGTCACCGAAATCGTTCAGGCCGGATGGCCCTGCGTTGCGATTCATGCAATTGGAGACCAAGCTGTGCATAACGTGATCGATGCGTATGAGCATGTTCGCGCAGTGGCCGATGCCGACGATGTGATCCTGCGACTCGAACACGCACAGATCGTGCGAGATGAAGACCTGCAACGCATGGCTGACAGTCGGATCATTGCATGCGTGCAGCCGACACACTGCATCAGCGATGCCCCAATGGCGGAACGTCGACTCGGTCTGGACAGATGTGCCTGGTCATACCGGTGGCGCTCCCTTGCCAATGCCGGCATCCACATCGGTGCCGGGTCGGACTTCCCTATCGAGTCACCGGATCCGTTGGCCGGAATGTCAGCCTTTGTTAACCGCGTACCCCGTGGGAGTTCCGCGCCGTGGCACGAGTCGGAATGCCTGACCCGTTCGGAGGCGCTCGACGCGTTCACGATCGGCGCCCATGTCACATCAGGCATGGACTATCGCCGAGGACGCATTGCCGTGGGCTTTGATGCCGACCTGACCATCCTCGACGGTGATGTCGTAAGCAGCGCGCAGATGATGCAGAGTTCTCGGCATGTCGTCGCAACATTCGTGGCCGGAACACGGCGATTCGAGAGATGAGACCCGACCTGCAGCGAGACTTTAACGCAAGGGTGAGCGCCGAGAGTCATGCGGGACTCGTTGGGGCTCTTGAGGGCCGGCTCGGCATCCCGATCGAGTTTAGAGTGTGCGAAATGCCCATCTTGATCTCTGATGATTTTGCTCGGCAGATGTCAGATGCAGCCAGCGAGATCATCATCGAGTGTCTTTCAGACGAAAATCTGCATCGATCAGAGAGCACCCTGGAACCGCGGTACACGGTACCTAACCAGGCACCGCGACCGCTCTTCAGCGTCGTGGATTTCGCTGTCACGGTCGACGACAACGGCGCCTTTCGTCCGAAGCTGATCGAACTGCAGGGATTCCCGTCACTGTTCGGATACCAGTGGCTTCTTGCACGGCAATACTGTGAAACGTATTCGCTCGACGGTGTGACACCGTTTCTGTCAGGGCTTGATGAATCAGCATATCGAGAGCACGTACGCTCAGCGGTCTTTGCAGGTCATGATCCTTCAGATGTCGCCCTGGTCGAGATCGATCCTGAGTCACAGAAGACACGTCCAGACTTCATCGCCATGCAGAAGCTCATAGGGCTGCAGACGGTCAACATTCGCAATATCCAGCAGCAAGGCAGGGGGCTTTTCTATTGCGATGGTGATGGCCGCCAGCGACCGCTTCGCAGGATATTCAATCGCGCCATCATTGACGAGCTCGATGATATGGGCATTGAGCTGCCATTCCGTTGGAATGACGAGCTCGACGTTGAGTGGGCCGGACATCCTAACTGGTACTTCCGAATCAGCAAGTTCCTACTTCCCCATCTGCGGCATCCGTCGGTACCGAAGACGATCGTGGTGAGCGAGTTCGACGAGGATGACAGGCACATGATTGACAATGCCGTCCTGAAGCCCCTCTACGCGTTTGCTGGCAAGGGTGTAAATGTTGCCCCGACGCTGGCAGACGTGCGCGCTATCCCTACCGATGAGCGGTCCCAGTGGATCCTTCAGGAGCGCGTCAAATACGCCCCCTGCGTGCCTACTCCGGCGGGCGACAATTATGTTGAGATTCGCATCATGCTCTTGTGGCCAGATACGCTCGATAGGCCGCTTCCGGTGATGACGCTTGCCCGCACCGGCCGTGGCGCATTAATGGGAGCGCGATACAACGTGCTGCCATGGACGGGCAGCTCGGGATGTTTGATCGTTCCGTAGCCCGAATGTGGGCATTGTCTGCGGGTACTGGCGCTATTGTGCCAGCAATGCTTCGATACGTGTAGTGGCCTCTTCCAGGAACTGTTCCTCGGGATGCAGGCCGACCTCTTTGAACTGGATACGTCCGTCTTTGCCGAGGTAGAACTTGGTCGGAATACCCGTAACGCCGTAGTTACGAACAACGCTGTCATCCTTGTCCAGAAACATCGGGAACGTCAGATTGGTGTTCTTTGCCAGGAAGTCCTTGACGGTCTTGACGCGGTCATCGGTGCGTTCCCAGACGTTGACCACTGCGATCACCACGTTGGTGTCATTCCGGTATCGTTCGTAGAGCTTTTGCAATGAAGGAAAGGACTGTCGACATGGACCACACCACGTGGCCCAGTAGTCGATGATCACAACCTTGCCCTTCCAATCGGAGATTCGAACAGCTGATCCATCGAGGCGTGTGAACGTTCCATTGATCGCTGTCTGATTCAAGAACTCCTGCTGTACCTTCTTGGCCATTGCCTTACGCCCCTGTGAGCGAAGTTTGGCCTCCTGTGCTGCGATCTCAAGACTGTCCTCACCATTGGAACGCAACAGCTCTCGATATGCATTCGTTATGCCAGCCGTTGATGCGCCATCGACGATCGCGGCCGAAGCCATGGCAAGAGCCTTCTTGGTCTTCCCCGTTGAACGATACAGGTCGATCAGCATCTCCCGGCATCCCTTCTCAGCATCTGTGCCGGAGATCTCGATACTCTTCTCAAGCGAAGTGATGGCATCCTCGGGACGGTTTTGCGCACGCTCGATCGCCCCCTTCACAAATAGAAGCAGCGACCGCGAAATCCGCTGCTCGTAGTTCCACTCCGAAACTCCCACGTTGCGAGGGCGCCGTGTCGGATCATCGGCTGCCCTTAGACCATCGGCAATAAGACGATACGCTTCTGAACGAAGCGAGTCTGAAGCCCCAATGAAGTTGACCGCCTGGTGGTAGGTCTTAGCCGAGGCCTTTGGATGTTGGTCGAGAAACATGATCAGCTCGCGCAACGCACCTTGCTGAGTGGTGGCGCGTGTTACGGCATCGGTGATGTTCTGCCGAGCGCTTGTAGATGGGTAGAGCTCAAAGTGCTTCAGCACGCGCTGAATGAAGTCGTTGAGTGTTTCGGCCTTACCGATCTGTTCGAGTTCGTACTGCTCGGCTGCAATACTCTTTGGGAATCGCGTTGCCCCGTCGGCCATCACGCGATTGGCTTCTTCGTTCTTACCCTGGGCGGCATATGCCTGGGCGATCACAATCGCCTCGATCGGAGTCTTGATCTGCATCACAGAGGTAGTCAAGTCACGATACTTACCGTTGGCCTCGAATTCGTCGAGCTCACCAACGGCCTTGGCTACCATGATATAGTTCAGCTGGGCCACTAGGTTGCCGGGATACAGACGCGACTCCTTGTTCAGAAGTTCGAGAGCTTCTTCGACGTCTTCTTTCATTTTGCATGGCGCGGGCAGCTGACCAAAACGTGCCATCGCCGCCTTCAAGTGAGCCCCCTCGACGTGGCGGCTGCCGTCCTTCGTGACGAGAAACTCCCAGAACATATCCTTGTTGGTATCATACCGGCCGCCGGTTCCAACCTTGACGATGCCGTAGACCACACCCGTGGGTAGTTGAAATGTTCCGGTCCACCGTTCTGACTTTTTCGACAACGAGACATCGACAGCCTCGGGTGACTCTGCATCGACCGTGAAGAGATAGGCCACGGCATGCATGGTACCTGAGGATACCATCTCTTCGTCCCCTGCCGCGGCGTTGTATTCAATGGTGACCGATGATCCTAAGGCCGGACTCATTGGCAGAATGGAGACCGTTCCTGCAATGGCAGGGATCGCATGCAGGACCATGGCCGTAAAGCCAAAGAGAGAAATCAGAAGTAGACGCATAGATTTTGTCGGAGTTGAAGTCCGTTTCATGATCGATTGCTGAGAACATTTCTTGGGGGCTTACCGGACCAGGCCATACCCGCCGTCGACGACCAGGACTTGACCGGTAATGTAGCGTGAGCAGCTCGCAAAATACTGAACGGCATCAACGATGTCTGCTGCATCTCCGGCACGTTCCATTGGGATACGCCGCTCGGAGACGATTGGTGCTGTTGATTCGTGCCGCTCTTGGTCAGTAACGATCACGCCGGGAGCAACGATGTTAATGCTCAGGCGCGGGGCAAGACTCCTTGCCAGTGACATCACCAGCGTCTGCTGTGCCGCCTTGCTTGTGTTGTAGGCAGCCCGATCACGCCAGATCTCACGCGCACCAAGTGATCCAAGTACCACCAGGCGTCCGGGCAGATTATACTCGAGACAATTTCTGTCATACCACTTGGCAAGTGTTAAGACAGGAATGGTATTCACTCGAATTGCATTCAAAAGCTCATCCTGGCTGAGATCGGCCGGATGGGTAGCATCGGGAAACACTCCGGCATTGAAAACGATCATGTCTGCATGACCCATTCTCAGTGCGAGCTCTCGCAGAACCCGTGTCAGCTGAGCATCATCGGTGACGTCACATTGCACGGCATAGCTGTGTCGTCCGCTCTGCTGGATCTCTTGGCAAAGCTCAAGTGCCTCCATCTTTGAGTGGTTATAGGTGATGCCCACGTCGTAGCCGGAGGCTGCAAGCCCCCTGACAATTGAAGCGCCGATGCGGCGCGCACCGGCGATGACGATTGCTACCGGCATGTCTCGTCAGACATAGGTGGTAACATCAGATCGGCCCGGACGATCACCCCTTGATGCTCAATGCCGATGCTTGTGCCGGGGTGGGCAAATTCACCACGGACATATCCGAGCGCGAAGCAACGGCTCGCATCGAAACTCTGAACGACACTGGTGATCACGCCAACGTTCTGACCATCGGAGACGATAGAATCATTGGCGGCGATGAGGTCATGAGTTACAAGCCCCATGATGCGCTGTTTGACCTTGTTATACGAGTCGAGCCGGGCCACAACTTCTTGCCCGATATAGCAG
>VERF01000092.1 GCA_018882895.1 Candidatus Kapaibacterium sp. | reverse complement strand
CCATGTCCGGTTCTCTCAGTTCGGCTCGACCAATAGCATGCCTATTGTCAACACCTCAAAGCTGATCACCATTGAGCGGCACATCGCCGAGGAGGGGGCGATGCACCCCGAAGCGACGGGCGAGTTCTCGCATTTGCTGCGTGACTTCACACTGGCAATGCGCATCCTGGCGCGGGACGTGCGTCGTGCCGGATTGAATGACATTCTCGGCACCACCGATGACATGAACGTTCATGGCGAACACGTCAAGCGTCTGGACCTCCACGCCAACGACATCATCTTCCGCGCCATGGATCACGGTGGCCATCTCTGTGTGATGGCTTCGGAAGAATCCAACGGACTGATTCCCATACCGGATCAGTATCGTCGCGGGAAATACGTTCTGGTTTTCGATCCGTTGGATGGTTCGTCCAACATCGACGTAAACGTGACCATCGGGACCATTTTTTCGATTTACAAGCGGATCGATCCCACGCTCACGGTTGATGGAACACTTGAGGACTGTCTTCAGCACGGATGGCGCCAAGTGGCGGCTGGCTATTGCATGTATGGATCAAGCACACAGCTTGTCTATACCAGCGGCAATGGCGTTGATGTGTTCACCTTTGATCCTACAATCGGCGAGTTCCTCTTGACGTACGAGAAGATCCGCATTCCTCAGAGAGGAAAGATCTACTCCGTCAATTCAGGAAATGCACACATCTGGCCACAGGGTATTCGCGATTACGTATCGTGGCTCCTTCGCCCCTCAGATGATGGACTGCGCCCATATTCACTGCGATATGTCGGAACGATGGTGGCAGACATTCACAGAACTCTCCATTACGGAGGGATCTTTCTCTATCCGGGTGATGCACGGATGCCTGACGGAAAGTTGCGTCTCGTCTATGAAGTGAATCCCATGGCATTCCTCGTCGAGCAGGCTGGTGGACGCGCCACCGACGGCGTCAACCGCTTGCTGGACGTTAAGCCGACATCGCTGCACCAACGGATCCCATGCTTCATGGGAAGCACAGAGGATGTTCTGGATATCGAGCGCTTCCTCCGGGAAGCTGCTCAGGCGTGATACAATTCACAACCTTCACTCAGAGGGATGAGCACATGACCACACGACGTACCTTCCTGGCGACTGCCGCAACGGGCGCTGCCGCTCTGGCAACGGGAGCCCCTTCACTCGCGAGCATTGGCTCGGTTCCTGCTCCTGCGGCGGGTAAGCACGAACTGCCGGCGCTTCCCTATGCATTCGATGCCCTTGAGCCGTTTATTGACGCTCAGACGATGCAGCTGCACCATGGGAAGCATCACATGGCCTATGTTAACGGTTTGAACAAGGCCGAGGATGAACTGGCCAAGGCGCGTTCTGCAGATGATTACGCCATGATCCAGCACTGGTCGAAACAGGCAGCCTTCCATGGAGGTGGCCACTGGCTGCATTCCATGTTCTGGAAGGTGATGGGTCCGGCGGGCAAACAAGGAGGGGGCGAGCCAACCGGAGAGTTGCTTGCGGCCATCAATGATGGCTTTGGCTCGTTCGCTGCCTTCAAGAAGCAGTTCACGGCGGCGGCCGTTGCTGTGGAAGGCAGTGGCTGGGCACTTCTGCATTACCGACACGAAGACGCCCGACTGATTGTCATGCAAGCTGAGAACCAGCACAAACTCTCGTCATGGGGAACCACGCCGATCCTGGGTGTTGATGTGTGGGAGCATGCCTACTACTTGAAGTACCAGAACAAGCGGCCAGACTACGTTGCCGCATGGTGGAACGTCGTCAATTGGCAGGCCGTTTCGGATAACCTTTCGACACTCCGCAGATGAGTGGCCTCGTACCCTGGTTCAAGTATTTTTCGCGTCAATGTGGAAAACTTCTTGTTTAGCGGATATTTGGCGGTAACTTGCATTCACCGTGAGGCAGGCGTGACGGCCTACCGGGGAATTCGGGTCGAGATAAATCAGTGATTCAACACCGCATTCGTCCAATCGTCGCGCAAAGGGTCGATGTATGAATATCTATGTAGGCAACTTGCCGTATTCGATGAATGATGACGAGCTTCGCTCATCGTTCTCAGAATTCGGCGCCGTGCAGTCCGCTTCCGTTGTGAAGGACAAGTTCACGGGGCGTTCACGCGGGTTCGGTTTTGTCGAAATGCCGGACGCTGCCGCTGGCAACCAAGCGATCGAGGCGATGAACGGCCGCAACTTGGGCGGACGTCCACTCGTGGTCAACGAAGCTCGTCCACGCGATGAGCGTCCACCACGGCAGGACCGCGGTCCACGCCACTGATCACCTAAAAGCGATCATTACTCTGAACGGCCACCCATAGGGTGGCCGTTCGTATTTTCGCCCCATGCAAATCTTCGATACCCTCTCGACCATGGGCCACGAGCAAGTGGTTCTCTGCAATGATCCCGTTACGGGTCTGCGTGCCATCATCGGCATTCACAACACATCCCTGGGACCATCTCTCGGCGGTACGCGCTTCTGGAAGTACGATTCCGATGAGGCGGCAATCACCGACGTCATGCGTCTTTCACGCGGCATGACATACAAGGCAGCCGTCAGTGGCGTCAATCTCGGTGGTGGCAAGGCCGTGATCATCGGCGATCCTCGCACCGACAAGAGCGAGGGGCTGTTCCGAGCCTTTGGCCGGATGGTAGAGAGCCTGCGCGGACGCTACATCACGGCCGAGGACGTGGGAACGAGCGTGCGCGATATGGAATGGATCCGCATGGAGACCAAGTATGTTACCGGTATCGGTGGTCCCGGTGGTTCAGGTGACCCAAGCCCCGTCACAGCCCTTGGTGTATACTCGGGCATGCGCGCCTCAGCAAAGGCAACGTGGGGCTCAGACTCTCTCGCCGGTAAGACAGTTGTGGTTCAAGGTGCCGGAAATGTTGCCACCTACCTTGTCGAACACCTCGTCAAGGATGGTGCCAAGGTATTGATCTCGGACATCTACGCCGACAAGGTCAACGCCCTGGCAGCCCGCACGGGTGCTGATGTCATTTCGCCTGATGCTGTGTATACGACCGCTTGCGATGTGTTC
This sequence comes from Candidatus Kapaibacterium sp., assembly GCA_018882895.1. Lineage (GTDB taxonomy): Bacteria > Bacteroidota > Ignavibacteria > Kapaibacteriales > Kapaibacteriaceae > UBA10438. The sequence goes on along the minus strand of VERF01000092.1, from coordinate 3,034 downwards.
TCACCGAATGCACTTGGGGCGATCCTGAACGACGACACGATTCCGAACCTCACCTGCTCGATCGTCTGCGGTGGCGCAAACAACCAGCTGAAGGACGAGCCAAAGCACGCCGAGATACTGCGCAGTAAGGGCATACTCTATGCACCCGACTACGTGGTCAACTCAGGTGGTCTCATGAATGTTGCTTCCGAGGTCGAAGGATACGACCGCGCCAAGGTGATGCGTCAAGCCGAAGGTGTCTACGATATCACGGCAAACATCATTCGGATCGCCTCCGAGCGGAACATTCTAACGTTTGAAGCATCGAATGCCATCGCCGAAGAGCGCCTGCGTCAGGTGCGTCACGTCCACGGTTCGTATGTTGGCAGTCCCACGATTCGTGGCGTTTAACACGTCGGAGCACAATTGACAAGTTCATCTCAGCAGGACGAGTTCCCGGTCAGCCGTAAAACCACGGTACGGGGCTCGCGGCACCTGGCACGCGAAAAGGTCATGCAAATACTGACTGCCATTGATGGCGGTGATGTGGACCTTGATGTGGCCTTCCGTCACGTCTTCTATCGACAATTCACGTTCGATTCGAAGGATGCTCCCGACGGCACTCGAATCCTACATCCTGATGAGGTTCTGGAACTCGAGGCCGATGTTCCGATCACCTGGAGCAACGATGACGTCGAGTACGCCCGAAGAGTCATCGGCGCGGCCGTATCGGGCAAGGAGGGCAGCACGACACTGATACGCAAGCACGCGCAGAATTGGGAGTTTGAGCGGATCGCTTCGCTCGATATCATTCTGATGCGTCTGGCGGTGGCCGAGCTCACGTCGTGCGAGAGTATCCCCGTTAAAGTAACGATCAACGAAGTCATCGAATTGGCCAAGAGGTACTCGACCGACAAGAGTGGTACCTTCATCAACGGCATCCTCGATGCGATCATTGAAGACCTGAAATCCACGGATTCAATCAAGAAATCGGGCAGGGGACTAAAGCCCTGACCGGGAGGGACACCATGAGTCGATCATCGACACTGTGCAGTACGTTGGTTTTACTAATTGTGCTCGCACTCTCTGCACCTATTGCATCGGCACAGCGCATTACCTGGATTAAGACGCTTACCGGACCCAGCTTTGACGTTGTTGAAGCAATGCATGTATCAGCTGACGGATCTTGTAGCATCATCGGTACATTCTCTGATTCCGTCAATGCCTCGGGCATCAACCTGCAGGCCATCGGCAACTACGATATCTTCACAGCCCGCTACAACAACAAGGGTAACATCGTTACCGCCGTTTCTCATGGTGGTTTTGACTTCGATGAGGCCGGTTCGATCATCGTAGACAACCGCGGCAATACGTACGTCTCCGGCGCGTTCATCGACGCCGCAGTGGTAGCCGGTGAACAGATCGAAACGTTTGATGCGTTCAGCTCGGACATGTTCGTTGCCAAGATCAGTAATCAAGGCATTCTGCAATGGGTCAAGGTGTTCGGCTCTGCAGATTACGACGAAGGAGCCCCCTGCCTTGCCGTCGACTCAACAGGCAATGTCTATGTAGGGGGCGGAACAGGCGCCGACGGAAAGTTTGGAACAAAGTCGTACCGCTCGGCAGGCAAGCTTGATGCCTTCGTTGCGAAACTCAGTTCAACGGGTGACGTTCTCTGGGTTCAAGGATTCGGATCTGCCGACAATGACCAAGTCACGCAGCTTCAAGTCACATCCACCGGCGATCGCATTTACGCCGTTGGGACATTTATCGGCAATGTAAACTTTGGTAACACAAACATTGAGAGCTTCGCCGGTAAGACCGACGTGTTCGTGCGGTTGATCAACGCAACGGGTCAGCCATCGTGGACCAAGCGAATCGGATCAAGTGAGCCGGACAATACAGTTGGTACGGCGATCACGCGCGAAGGATCATTGCTGTTGACAGGTCCAATGCGCCTTACAACGAACTTCGATCTGCAGACGCTCAAGGCCAATGGTGACAACGCACCTGACGTCTATGTGGCCCGCGTCAACAAAGACGGGGCGTTTGAGCTGCTCCGCCGATATGGCAACACGTTCGAGGAGATCTCAACGAGCATAGCCTGCGATGCCAAGGGGAATATGTTCGTTGGTGGTTCGTTCGATAGCACGACCACGATGGATTCGTTTCAGGAAGATTCGAAAGGCGCAAATGACGGCTTTGTGATGCGCCTTCTGTCGAATGGCGATGTCGACTGGGTACGCACATTTGGTGGACCATACGAAGACTACGTCAACGCCGTGGGCATCGATGCAAAGGGAATCCCATACATGGCCGGTACGTTCGACACCTATGCAATCTTCGATAATCAGCGTATCACAGGCAATCGTTTCGATGATTCGTTCGTGGCTGCACTCGACTGCGGTCCAAGTACGCAGCTTCGCCCCCTGACGCAGGAGATCAAGCTGTGTGAAGGCATGGATAAGCCGCTCAATGCCAAGGTTGGCTATCCGAGTTACGAGTGGTTCGTCAATGGCACAAAGGATGCGGAAACGCGATTCTCCTTCTCTACCAAGAATCTGAAGACGGGAACCTACACCGTGTACTGCCGTATTCGTGGATACGACGAGTGCATCAAGAACACCGATACCATCCGTATCGTGGTCACGCCGGGACTACCAGTTCCTACCATCACTCGCAGCGGCAATGATCTGACGTGCAGTGCCGATGGCGTCAACTATCAATGGTATCGTGAAGGTGCAAAAATCTCTGGTGCGACATCACGGACTGTCAAGATTCAGGGTGATGGGACGTATCGTGTTCTGATCTCTGACACGGCAGGTTGTGAGCAATGGTCAACCCCGCTTGTTGTTGGATCGACCAGTGTGGATGACCTTATCGAGGGTTCAACGATCGCTCTTTACCCGAATCCCACCAGTGGCGCGATCACGATCACCGGTGCCGAGGGAGTAGAGATCACGGTCACCGACATGGTCGGCCGCACAGTAGCACACGTTGCCACGGCCACCTCAAGTGAGTCGATCGAGATCGATGGCGTAACGGGAGTGTATGT
>VERF01000091.1 GCA_018882895.1 Candidatus Kapaibacterium sp. | reverse complement strand
CGGGCCGTCGATTTTCCGTAGTTTTGTGGTCCTTTGGGCAACTCCGTACCATCCCCGAACAGCACTTATGAGGCCGTGATCGGACTCGAGGTCCACGCGCAGCTCACGACTGCGGCGAAGGCCTTTTGCAGTTGCTCCACCACATTTGGGGCCCAGCCGAACGTTAACGTATGCCCCATTTGCCTGGGTCATCCCGGTGTGTTGCCGGTATTGAACGAGAATCTCGTGGCCTATGCCGTCCGCATGGGCCTTGCTACAAACTGTCAGATTCGCCGAGTTTCCACCTTCTCGCGCAAGAACTACTACTATCCTGACCTTCCGAAGGGATATCAGATCACGCAGTATGCGGATCCGATATGCCATGACGGATACGTCGAGATCGAGACCGAGCAGGGGGCTAAGCAGATCGGGATCACGCGGATCCATATGGAAGAGGATTCCGGAAAGAGCATCCACGATCTGGACATCGACACGCTGGTGGACCTCAATCGCGCTGGCGTTCCGCTCATCGAGATCGTCAGCGAACCCGATATCCGCACGGCACAAGAAGCATATCAGTACCTCCAACAGATGCGACAGATACTCATCTATCTGGGCATCTGCGACGGAAATCTCGAAGAAGGCAGCATGCGTTGCGACGCCAACGTCTCGGTGCGTCGCAAGGGCGAGACCATCTTCGGTACGAAGCGCGAGGTGAAGAACCTCAACTCTTTCCGCAACGTCGAAAAGGCCATCGAATTCGAGATCAATGATCAGGTGGCCATGCTGGAAAGGGGCGAAACGGTCGTCCAGGAAACACGAATGTGGGATGCCGGAGCACAGCGCACCAAGGTGATGCGTAGCAAGGAGCAGGCCCATGACTACCGGTATTTCCCCGAACCCGATCTAGGCCCGGTCGTAGTTGATCATGAGCGCATAGAGGCGTTGCGTGCGTCGATCCCCGAGCTGGCATTGGCACGCAAGCACAGGTTCATGGCACAGTACCAGCTGCCGGCCTATGATGCCGGGATCCTGGTCGATGAGCGCGACGTTGCCGATTACTACGAGAAGGCGTGTGAGGGTCTGGCCGTTCAGGGTCCGGACACCTATAAACTCGTCAGCAATTGGATCATGACCGAGATCCTGCGGATCATGGGAGAACGGAAGTGCTCGATTGATCAGGTAGGCTTATCGGCTGCGCAACTTGCTTCGCTGGTCGACGTGATCACAGACGGAACCATCAGCAGCAAGACAGCCAAGGAGATCTTTCCCGATATGGTTGGTACGGCCCGCATGGCGCAGGACATCGCCCAGGAGCGCGGTCTGAAGCAGGTGTCGGACGTATCGGCGCTTGCTGCAATGGTTGACGAGGCCCTGCAGGCCAACCCTGAAAATGTCCAGAAGTACAAAGCCGGCAAGACCAACCTGCTTGGTTTCTTTGTTGGCCAGGTGCTGAAGGCCTCTGGTGGGGCGGCAAACCCCTCGATGGTCACGCAGCTGATGAAGGAAGCACTGGAATCGGCCACGACTCCCTGACACGAATTCGCTGGAGACACATCATGCCAATTACACCAACGAAGACGATCTGGAAGAACGGGACTTTCATCCCGTTCGAGAAGGCCTCGATCCACGTTCTGTCGCATGTGGTGCACTACGGGTCATCGTGGTTCGAGGGCATCCGTTGTTACGACACAGACCAAGGAACGGCGATCTTCCGACTTCAAGACCACATGCGCCGGCTTCACCACTCGCTGAAAGTGTACCGCACGCAGCTCCCGTTTTCCGTTGACGAGCTCGCTGAGGCGGCCGTGGATGTGGTTCGCCGCAACAAGCTCCGGCAGTGCTACATACGCCCCTTTGCCCTTCGAGGATTTGGAGACATGGGGGTCTATGGACTTCGGTGTCCCGTGGAGGTCTACATCGCCGCCTGGGAATGGGGTGCGTATCTCGGAGACGACGCGGCATCCAACGGCGTCGATGTCTGCATTTCATCGTGGGACCGGATCTCGCCGAACTCCATGCCATCAATGGCGAAGGCAGGAGGGAACTATATGAATTCGCAGCTCGTAAAGATGGAGGCTGTAGAAAACGGCTATGCTGAAGGTATCTGTCTTGATGCCTACGGCAACATCGCTGAAGGATCGGGTGAGAATGTATTTGTCGTGGTCAATGACGAACTCATCACGCCCCCTGCCGCCAGTTCGCTGTTGCCTGGTATCACGAGAGATACGGTCATCTCGTTGGCTGAAGAGCTGGGTGTAACGGTTCGGGAGCAGAACATTCCGAGAGCTCTGTTGTACAGTTGCGACGAGATGTTCCTGACGGGGACGGCAGTGGAGATCACGCCCGTCAAATCGGTCGACCGCATCGCGGTGGGTCGCGGCAAGGTCGGCAACGTTACTCGCGCCCTCCAGCAGGCATTTCACCGGATCACCGTCAACGGTGAGGATCCATACGGCTGGCTCACTCCCGTGGGCAAACCGAGCAGGAAATAATCAGAGAAGAACACAAAAGGATACACACAAATGGCAAAGACAACGAAAGCTGCGCCGGCGGCAAAGAAAAAGTCGACCCCATCGACCACCCGCACGGACCTTTTCAACGTCAAGGGTTTTACCGCAGAGACACTCATCGACTGGTATCGTACGCAGCATTTGGGGCGCCGGCTTGATGAGAAGGCTGCCAACTATCTGAAGATGGCCAAGGGCTGGTCCTACCACGCCCCATTTGCCGGACATGACGGCATTCAGCTTGCTCTCGGCAAGGTATTCCGTCCGGGCAAAGACTTCCTCTTCCCGTACTATCGAGACATGCTGACGTCCCTCGCAGCAGGCGTGACAGTTGAGGAAATCATTGCCAATGGTCTGTCGAAAGACGTCGACGTGGCCGGTGGCGGACGCCACATGAGCAACCACTTTGCCAAGATCTCGATCAACCTCCAGAACTCGTCATCCTGCACAGGCAACCACTCTCAGCAGGCCGTCGGCACGGCCCGTTCGATCAAGAAGTTCAACGGCGACGAAGTGGTGTACTGTTCTACCGGAGAGAGTACGACCTCAGAAGGATACTACTACGAATCCGTCAACGGTGCAGACCGTGAGATGCTTCCGATCGTATTCGTTATTCAGAACAACAAGTACGGCATCAGTGTGCCGGTGCGCGAGCAAACACACAACCCGATCGTTGCCGAGAACTTCAGCGGTTTCAAGAATCTGAAGATCATCTATTGTGACGGGCGTGACCCGATGGACTCCTACAGGGCCATGATGGAGGCTCGCGACTATGCTCTCAGTGGCAAGGGGCCTGTGATGGTCCACGCTGACTGCGACCGTATCGGCTCGCACTCCAACTCCGACAACCACGAGCTGTACCGTGAGCCTGAAGATCTGCAGGCAATGCGCGACCGCGATCCGCTTCCACGGATGCGGGCGACGCTGATCGCCAACGGTATCGCCACAGATGAAGAGCTTGCGGCCATTGAGGATGCGAACAAGAACGCCATTTTCGCCGCTGCAGATGCTGTTGAGCCCCTTGCCGACCCTGATCCGGCATCATACAGGGACTTCGTGATCCCAGATCCGGTTATCGGATATCACGACGACGCCGAGGCCCGTTATACGCCCTCAGCCGACGCACCGGTTGTGACGTTCCGTGAGGGCATCGTCAATGCGTTACACGAAGAGTTTCGCCGTAATCCGGCCACCTTCTTGTTCGGTCAGGATGTTGCCTCCTTCAAGAAGCAGGGCATCTTTAATGTCTGCAAGGGCATGCTCGATGAGTTCGGCAACGAACGGGTGTTCAATGCGCCCATCGCCGAGGATTTCATTGTCGGCACAGCCAACGGTATGACGCGCTACCGCGACGACATTCGTGTGGTAGTCGAGGGCGCTGAGTTTGCCGACTACTTCTGGCCGGCGATGGAGCAGCTGATCGAGTGTACGCACGACTACTGGCGCACCAAGGGACAGTTCGCACCTGCAGTTGTCATTCGCCTAGCCTCCGGAGGCTACATTCAAGGGGGCTTGTATCACTCTCAGAATCTTGAGGGTACCTTCACAACGTTGCCTGGTCTTCGAGTGGTGTGCCCATCATTCGCGGATGATGCGGTTGGACTCATGCGCAATGCTATTCGTTCCCGCGGAACGACCATGTTCCTTGAGCCGAAATTCCTTTACAACTACCGTCCTACGTCGGCTCCGATGCCTACCGAGGACTACGTTATCCCGTTTGGTAAAGCCAGGGTCCGACGATCCGGCTCAACAGTCACCATCGTGACGTACGGTTCGGCAGTCCACTGGAGTCTGCAGGCGGCCGAGCAGCTTGCACCTGAGGGTATTGACGTGGAGGTCATCGATCTTCGGTCACTTGCCCCCTGGGATCGTGAAATGGTCTTTGAACACGTGCGTCGAACCGGTCGGTGTGTGGTGGTCCATGAGGACAAGAAGACCGGTGGTTTTGGCGGAGAGATTGCGTCGGCGATCGGCGAGGAGCTCTTCCGTTACCTTGACGCTCCGGTAGCCCGCGTTGGTTCAAAGGATACGCCGGTCGGCTTCGCCAAGAGCCTTGAGCAAGCGATCCTGTTGAGCGTCACGGATATCGTCGATGCTGTTCGCTCTACGGTCCGTTTCTAAGCCCCCTGCAACGGCTGTTGAAAACGCACGTCGTCGGGCTGTGGATATCGTTCGTAACTGCACATGAGGCCACGGCTTAACCGCTCCGTTCGTGTTCATATTTCTTGTTGGTGGGTTTCGGCCACATCGGTATATTTGCAACTCTGTTTCACTGGGCGCGGGCCATGCCGTGTGCAATGGCCCTATGTCTAGTGGTGCAGGTTGTGCTTTTTTCTGGCGACCGTACGTCGCCGGATGGATGTTGAACACTAGAGGAGTGCATGAGCACAGGACTACCACACGAGAGCTATCAGACGTCGGGGCTGCCGGATACAACGGCCTCTTCGGCGCAAGGCCTCGTCGACTTTGTTACTAACCGCTGGCAGGTACTTGTTGGCGTTCTTGTAGCAGTGACGGTGATCGTTGGTGGATACTTCTTCTACCAGTCGCAACAGCAGGAACTCAACATTGAGGGTCTGACGCAACTGTCACGCATTCGTACAACGTACGATATGGGTGCTTACGACCAGGCTCTTACAGGCAAGGGCGTCCCACCAATGGGTACTGAACCGGTCAAGGGGCTTGTTGCGATCAGTGATGAGTATGAAGGAACTCCGGCAGGGCAGCAGGCTGCGCTGATGGCGGGCAACGCATACGTAAATCTTGGTAAGGCCGCGGATGCGGAAGCACAGTTCGTCCGGGCATCCGAGTCGTCTTCACAACTCGTCCAAGTAGGTGCAAAACAAGGACTTGCGGCAACTCGCGAGTTGGAAAAGAAGTTCGCGGAAGCTGGTGCCCTTTATGAGGAAGCGGCAGCTTTGGCGGACAAGACCGGTTTGGAAGACAACATCCTTTACCGGGCAGCTCTTTGTTACGAAGAAGCAAAAAACACGGCAAAGGCCACGGAATTGTATCGATTGGTCGTGAAGAAGTTCGAAATGTCAGAGATCGCAGCATCTGCAAAAGCAGGTCTTGCGCGTCTTGGCACGGCAATTGATTAGCGAAATCTGGCATTTTGCCACTTTCTCACAAGAAAGAGTCCCCAAAAGTGAAAAAAGAGCTAAAGAATAAGGTTTTTACAACTGGAGGTTGTATGCAACGTTGGTTTCGTCTGAGCAGCTTGCTGCTTGCACTGACCGCGGTTTTCAACGTCGCGCATGCGGGTTTCGTTGAGGTTCGCGGTAGTCTTCCGCCCGGAGGAGTACGAATTTTCGTACGTGATTCAGTTTACCGTATCAGTGGTTCCTATACCATTGGCGGTACGCTTATCATTGAGCCGGGCACACGCGTCGAGTTCTTGCCGAACGGTCGACTGATCGACTCGACCGGCGGACGTATCATTGCCGATGGACGTGCTTCGGCTACGTACAATCCGGCAGCGATCAATCCATTGGTTCCGCCGTACACCGGTTACGACGACCTCAACTACTTCGGTGCGGCCGGAGTTGTGACGTCGACGATCGAAACGGAGCCAACGATCAACACGGCCAAGAATGGCACGATCTTCCGTGTGAGCCTTGGTGCAAATGCGAATCTGCAGAATCTGACGCCTGCGCAGGCGATCATGTACCGGGCAGCCCGGCTTGATCTCGGTGCGGTGATTTCTGCTATCCGCTTGAATCCATGGTTCCGTCCATCAGGACGTGCTGTAAACGTGACGCCTGCTCGCATCACGTTCACATCGGATCGAGTCAACAACTTCTCACGCGAGTGGGGTCACATCATCGTTCTTCCGGGTGCACGCGCAGCGTTCTTCCGTGACGTTGATTTTGTGAACTTCCGCAAGGACACAACGGTTGATAACCGTCCAGTCTATCTGGCAAACAATGCGGGTCAGGCTTTCAC
>VERF01000131.1 GCA_018882895.1 Candidatus Kapaibacterium sp. | reverse complement strand
GATGATCACGCGAGGCTCAACGATCTCAACCTTGATCGTTGCGATCTGTTCTCCGCACAGCTCTGGTGGCAGACCAAAGTTGATGGTGGTCGACTTGATTCCGGCCGTTGCAGCCAACACATCGATGTCGACATCAAAACAACCGCCATTTGGTGCAAGGGTAAAGGGGCCAACGTTCTTCACCAATATGTCGGCATTCGGGACCGTTACACGCAGGTTACCGTTGATCGCAACTGATCCAACGTTCTTGATCATGCAGGTGATCTTCATAGTGCGTGGCTGTCCGAGAGGAACCTTACCCTGATCCACGGACGCATTGGTCTCGACATCGCACGGTGCGGTGGCAAGACCATCGACGCTCAGCTGAACCGGCGAGCCGCAGTTACCGGCCACTTCGATCAGAGCCGTGCGAGTGCCGACACCCTTCGGTGCGAAAACAAGCTCGATGTTCAGTGACTTGCCGGCAGGAACGATCTGTCCAACGATGTTGCCCGTCAAGGTGAAGTCGGTTGCATTTGCCCCGGCGATCACCACGCTCTTTACCGTCACGTCGAAGTTGCCAATGTTGGTAAGCACTGCCGTCCTGGTTGTTGTCTGCCCCTGCTGGATCGTAGGGAACGTCACCCTATTCGGACGGAATTCAAGCTGCGGCGACTTTACAGAGAAGACATTGTCCGACACATCATTCGATGCCGGAGCAGAGCCGTTCTTGAAGACGTAGACGTCGTCAGATCCTGGGCCGGAATTGTTCCCAAGAGTGATGTCCGGTGGCGTGAACGTGATCGGACCCCGATACGCATCGGTCTTGTACGTGAAGCCCAATCGATCGGTTGCTGTCAGGCTTTGATAGGTTAGCCCCGTACCTGTGGTTGGCTTTGTACCGGCGAAGAATCTCGGATACCCCTGCGAGTCATACAGGGTGTAGAAGTCGCGATCGGTGGTATTGGGGAATGTTGCTGACCGCTCGAATGCGCCGCCACGGTTAATGCCGACTTCAACAAAGCGCTGGAACTTGCCGGCTGCGATCACCTCAACGTTGCCCGCTGCGTCATAACGAAGGCCGATGTCGGTCAGCATGGCGTAACTGCTCTGTGTTGCCGTACCCTTCGATCCGGCCTGCCAGTCGAGCTTGCCTGTGGAATCGAACTTGAAGACGAAGAAGTTGCGTGTGTCGAGAGGACCGCGATTCGGCAGGTATGGACCGAATGTCACCGCCGGACTGGAGAAATAACCGGCTACGTAGTAGTTGCCCTTGTTGTCAACCACGCATCCGACGATCTTCTCCTCGTTGGACGCTGTGCCGACCAGCAACATGACCTTCGAAGGATCGATGATCTTGCCGTCACTGTCGAGTTCAACGAAGTATCCGTCAAGATTGCCGGCCGCACCCGTCTGTGCAACGGCTCCGAATCGGGTGTTCCCTTCGAAGAAGCCTGTGGCGAAGACCTTCACGCCGCTCGGTATCACAGCCACCGACGTTGGTGTTTCATCGCCGAATCCACCAAGCTGCGTGGCCCAGGCGTATTGCTTGACCGGGCTG
>VERF01000130.1 GCA_018882895.1 Candidatus Kapaibacterium sp. | reverse complement strand
GAAAGTTTCCGCAACGTTTCCAATGTGTTGCGCGGCAAGCAGACTCTGATGTTGCATTCGTCGGACGAGAGAGGCCGACGAATTGTCAACAAAAGGAGGATGTATGCATACCATTCGATTGGCGAGCCTTATCGCTGCTCTCTGCCTGGTGACGTCTGCTCTTCAGGCACAGTTCCCGGTCACTCGGACTCTGAACTCGCGTTCACCTGACGCTGTCGTGACACCGCCCACGCGGCCTAATGCCCGGTATCGCGTAACGGTTCGCGGCACCTATTCGCAGTGGCCGCAGTTTACCGATTGCCGCGGCGTCGATGCCGTGTGGGTGTACGATGTTCCGCAGGCGGAGATCGATGCCTTCCGCTGGCCGCCACGGCGTGTACTTGGAGCCCCCTTCGTGGAGATCCCCCACTGGGTAGGCGATTCAACAGTGTATGCCTTTCCGCCAAAGGGGCTGGGCATGACCCCCCTGTTCGAGATCAGCTTTCGCAAGTATCTGGGATTTCGGATCAATGGTGAGCCCCTTCCCCCGATGCCGATCGACCAGACGTTCCACCGGTATCAGCATACGGTAGCGGGCACGGGAGAGCCCCTTCGGTTTCAGATCGTCGACTCGACCTATAACGTCATGCAGGGGGCTGTGATCCCCCGCTATGAGGACAACTGCGGTGAGCTCACCATCGAGGTAGAAGAGATCCTCGATAAGGATGTGAACATCTGCGACGTTAAGCCCATCAAAGTGGGCAATGACGTTGTAGGGCTGCGCATTGACGCCTCAATCGTTAGCCTCGACACTACACAGCTGTCGGGAACACGCAATGAGCTCTTTACGAAGGAGCAGCTCGGCATCGTGGCCGACGGCAAGTTCATCTGTCCGGATTCTCTTGTATGTGATACCGGACGCACCGAGCCCATTTCCATCGGCCTCGTCGTTGATGTCTCCGGCAGCATGCAGGAACAGATCAACTACAACAACGTTGTGATGACAAGGCTCGACGCCGTCAAGCGCTCGATCCACGAATTCATGCGTCGCCTGAAGCCGAACGACAGTCTCTTCCTCATCCAGTTTGATGATGCGGTACAGCTGACGCAGAACTGGACCACTGACACGGCGGCCGTGGGACGCGCTGTAGACCGCCTTGCCTTCGGCGGGTACACGGCCTTCTACGACGCCCTGTCGATTGCCTGCACCAAGATCTCTACACATGCACGGAAGAACAAGGCACTCGTCGCTCTTACGGATGGGCAAGACAACAGGTCACGCGCAACATCGGCCGACGTGATCGACATTGTGCGCCGCGCTAATGTTCCTCTCTACCTTATTGCTCTCGGCTTCACGGGTCAGCCCGATGAAAAGGAAGCCGTCGACACCATGGGAATGTTCGTTAAGGCAGCGCCCGCCGGCCGCGTGAGCCAGGTGCTGACGGGAGGTCAGCTCGAAGCGATCTACACGGACATCGCCGAGAACTTCGCCAAAGAAGAATGTTGCCGCCTCTACTTCCGCATTCCACCATGTGATAAGGGGCAATCCAAACGCACCATCTCGCTGGTGTTCATCGACGGCGATCACATGATCTCCAAGC
>VERF01000129.1 GCA_018882895.1 Candidatus Kapaibacterium sp. | reverse complement strand
AGTACTTGCCGGCAGCCGACACGCGAATCGTACGTTGATCTACGACCGTGCCACCGGACCACTGAACAGTTGCGAAGTTGCTGCCATTGACGGTGATCTGCGGATTGGGATTGGAACAGAGATCAATCGTACCGGAAGGCGTCAGTGTTCCCTGGGGTTTTGTGCCTGAGCGAATGGTAACCGAATCGATGAATCGGCATCCGCCTGCTTCGGTGAATTCAACCTTGTATGTTCCCGGGCCGCGCACAACTCGCGTCAGTGATGTTGAACCGTCCTCCCATTTCACGCCCGTAGGGCTTGGTTGAAGCGTCAGCGTTGAGCTATCTGCCGCTGAACACAACACAGAATCCGACGCTACGATACGTGCGGTCCTGGCGGCACATCCAAGTTTTACGATGTAGGCATCCTGCCCGCCCCCTGGGGTGCGCTGAAAGACGGGTCCGGCAGCATCGGTACCGGGCAGACTGGTGCTCGTTGTGCGACCACAGAAGTACTTTGACTTCGGACCGACGTCATAGCCGCCGAATCCAAAGCGCGCCTGCTGCACATCAAGCGTGAACTCGTCGCCATTACCTCGGTACTCTTTCACGAAAGAACGATTGGCATCGCTCGAGTAGATGTAGGCATTGAAGTTTGTCGAGGCACCGGCAGAGGTCACAATTCCATCGGAGAATGCCACGATACGATCAAGCGGCTCCGGCGTCCGCGCGAAGGCCCCGGGAAAGTCGTCCCCCGTAGAGGCAACACCGGAAATCTGGGCAACGAACGCATCAGTGATGTTCTGACTCGGATTGAACCGCTCCAGGATCTCCAGATAGAAGATGTCACCACCCAGAGCACTCCCACCTTGATAGAGTACTGGCGGCACACCCGCTTGCCCGGGCCATGGGAAGTTGCTACCGTTGTTGACTCCACATACTCGGATCAGGTTGCCGGTGGTGGGGTTAGCCGTCGGAACAGCGTCCGTCTGCAGCCCATGCACAGCCTGATCGCCCGCAGCCCCAAGGAACATCATCCACTTTCCTTCCAATGTGGATGCATCCAGACAGGCAACGAATCCGTCGTCATCAGACGGACCCCCAAGTCGGTCAGGTTGCTGGATTCCCGGAGCAGGCAGTTTGCTGGAACGCGTACGACCGCCGATGTAGATCTTGCTTGCCTTGCCGTCATCCTGACCAACTCGCAGCGCAAGGACCTCGTCCAGACCGGGGCCCGCGAAGTATGTCACAACGGCAGGAATGAGCTGCAGGACACCACCAATCGGGGCGATCCGCAGAATTGCCACAAAGCCGTCGCGGGCGCTCGTTGCTCCCGGGCCATCGCCTTGGTAGGCACCTTGCGGAGCATTAGGAGTTACATCGAAGTCATTGGACTCAGTAATGCCGGCTACATAGACAACCTCAGCGCCGTTGGTCGGATCGGTCTGCACATCGATGCTCGTGACGATGTCATCCTTTGATCCGTCGAATGTATAGTCACGTCCGACACGCTCGCCATCAGTATTGAAGAGCGCTACGAAGCCACTGACACCGAGCGCTTCTATCGTTTGCCCGGCCATGAGCAGCGTCCCCTTTTTCGTGATGACAAGCTCATGCGGCCGGCAACAGCTGAAGTACTG
>VERF01000035.1 GCA_018882895.1 Candidatus Kapaibacterium sp. | reverse complement strand
GAGATTATGCCAAGTTGGTTTCATACACCATTCCGTAAGGCCTACGGACCGGTAATTGAGAAATTACCATACGTCAAGTATTGCGAAATCGACACACGGCCCGACAGTTTCTGAAAGTCCTTTTTCGCAGGCTTGTCGCATCGCGCTGCAACGCCTGGTTTGCCGTGATACGCTTCCACTTTTTCGACACAAACACATTCTCATCCTAGAAAGACGGCCAATGCGAGGAGGTTATAGCCATCCTTCGGACCTGTGCGTCGATCATGGAGGTGGTCAATGACCTTGTCGGGATTCCGCGGGTGGTCACGGCGCAGTGGTCCGAATAATGGACCCATAATCGACGGTCGTGCGGCCTTTGTCGTAGTTTGGTCGTGAAACCACGCGGTAAGCATTCACATTACAGTCACATCAATGAGAGCATACATACTTCTGCTGCCGGTGGCAGCCCTCCTGATCTCCTGTTCGAAGACGAGCACGGTCGAACCAACGCCCGAAACAGTCAAGGCTCCGAACGTCGGAAGTACGTTCATGTACTCGTTCTACCAGGTCGATAAGGTCGGGGCGAAGGTCCCCGGAACCGACAATGAGATCGCTACAACAATCCTTGATGCGAACCTTGCCCGCAATGGCCGATCGGGTGTATGGTCGATACGATTGTCCTCTGGCACAACGGTCGATACTTCCTACATGTGCCTTGACGCCAACAAGGACCTGCTTGTTGCAACGGAACTCAACGACGGCTCTGAGATGTGGGTTCGATACCCGATCACGACGGGTAAGCCATTCCAAAGCTCAACAATTTCAAAGACCGAGGTCGATGGTGTTCCCGCCGAGTTCCGCACGACGATTACTGTCGATACAAATGGAACAGCCCCACTGACTGTCGGAAGCGAGTCTATTTCGACCAAGTCATACCTGTCAACGATGACGATTCAACTTGTCGTTCAGGGGCTGATTGTTGCGAAAGTTGTCCTCAAGGAGTCAGCATGGGTCTCTCCGAAGCTGTGCACGATGATCCAGAAGACAGCTTTGGAGCAAGACCTGCCAAACGGCGATAAGGTGGACGGATACTTCCAGAAGCTCAAGAGCTACTCATTGCGGTAGGCTGAACGATCCGAGCGTCAGGCCCAGCATCGTCGACCAGATCGCTAATGGCGAGGTGCAGATCGTCATCAACACGCCACTTGGGGAGAATGCACGCTCCGACGAGGCAGTGGACCTGTACTGACCTTTCCGGGCCGGCCCTTACCTGCGCGTACGCCAACGCCGTGCGTCACGGAGTCGCTGATCGCTTGATGCTGGTTGAGGGGGACTTTCTGGATACCATTCCGGCAGGGGGCCCGTGGGATATTGTCACGATGAATCCTCCCTACATCGATCAATCGGAAATCAACGAGCTTCAGCCGGAGGTCCGAGACTTTGAGCCCATCGACGCGTTGACGGATAAGGCCGACGGGTTGACCTTTTACCGGAGATTTGCAGAGGTGTCGGCAGACATCCTCACTCCTTCGGCGATGGCTTTTCTGGAGATTGGCTTTGGACAATCCGAAGCCGTGCGAACGATCCTGACCTCTGCCGGTCTTCGTTGCGAGTTCATCGCTGACCTGGCCGGAGTGCCACGCGTTAGCCTCGTGCATCGTCAGGGATAGACCAATCAGGGGGCGAACATGAGAACAATGAACTGAAGATTCGCGGTAGATTCGCACTCAGCTCATCGCGGATCCAACCAACGTAATTCAACGAACAACAACTTTTCTCCCACTATCAGATAATCGTCAAATGCGCAATATCCTTTTCATGCTCGCCGTGGGCCTTATCGTTGTGGCCTGCTCTAAGAACGACCCGGTTTCTCCGGTTGACACGGGAATCAAAGCACCTGTTCGAGGATCAGTCTTTGAGTACAACGGCTATGGCACCGACCTTGGTGGCATCAAGATCCCATCTTCTGACTACACGGCACTGGAGACGATTAATGCCACGGGGCTTGTCTACGGCGGCAAGACCGGAGTATGGTCGTCCATCACGACGGACAAGGCAAGTGGTACTGTGATCGATACGACCTATTCCTGTTTTGATGAAAGGAAGGATATCCTTCTGAACTCCCCGGATATGAGCGTCGATGGTACGCCGCGTTGGCTTCGCCTCCCGGTGACCACGGGAGTTACTGCAGTCGATTCAGCGGTCACCTCTGATTCGTACGGCGGCATTCCGATCACGCTCGCTCTCAAGGTGAAGTCTGAACGAGTGGGTGAGGAGTCCATCCTCGTTGGCACCAAGACAATCGCGACCAAGAAGATCGTGATCACCTCGACGGTATCCATTTCGGCTCTTGGGCAGTTGGTGGACTCGTTCTCATTCAAGCAAACGATCTGGTTTGCCCCTTCCCTGGGCATGCTCGTGCAACGTGCGACGGAAGCCTATGAGGTTGGCGGCGAAGTTGAAGACGGAGATTATGCCAAGTTGGTTTCATACACCATTCCGTAAGGCCTACGGACCGGTAATTGAGAAATTACCATACGTCAAGTATTGCGAAATCGACACACGGCCCGACAGTTTCTGAAAGTCCTTTTTCGTAGGTTTGTCGCATCGCGCTGCAACGCCTGGTTTGCCGTGATACGCTTCCACTTTTTCGACACAAACACATTCTCATCTCACAAGGGTTGATGTATGAAGAACCTGACGAACATGATCTTCATCGTAGGATGCTTGGTCGCCGCCTATTTGTTGTACTACCTCGTTCTGGGCAATCCCGGCAACTTCAATGATCCCGAAAAGCTGGATCCGAAGAACGCTTTGGGCACGATCTACACAGGGGGCTTCCTTGTGGGCCTTCTGATGGCCTGCATTCTGATCGCTCTGACGTTCACGATTGAGCGTCTGTTCACCATTGGCAAGGCCGGTGGCAGCGGTAACCTGAAGGAGTTCGGTTCAACGGTCGTCTCGGCAGTCAAGGCAGGCAACTATGATGCCGCACTGGCAGCTTGTGATGAGCAGCGCGGTTCGCTGGCAAACGTTCTGCGTGCCGCTGTTGAGCGTTTCCGTGTTGTTGAGAAGGATGCAAATCTCAATGCTGACCAGAAGTTGTCCGAAACACAGCGCGTCATCGACGAGAACATGAATCTTGAAACGCCGCTCCTTGAGAAGAATCTTTCGATCCTCTCGACCGTCGCGTCGGTGGCCACGATGATCGGACTTCTGGGCACCACGTTGGGTATGATCCGGTCGTTCCAGGCACTGGGTGCATCCGGGACGGTTTCAGCCCAAGCGCTCTCGATCGGTATTTCCGAAGCTCTCTACAACACTGCTGGCGGTCTTATTGCCGCTATCATCTCGATCATTGCCTTCAACTTCTTCACGACGAAGGTTGATGACTTCACCTACAACATGGACGAGGCGATTCTCGAGCTGATGCAAACCTTGTCGCTCAAGACAGGTACGAAGATCTGACGCCTTCGCACGTCGAAGGATGTTCACTAGCCCCCTTCTTTCGTAAGGAACCTTGAATGTCGAAGATCAAGAAGAAGCGCCTCGGATTTGTGCTGGACATGACGCCACTGGTGGACATCACGTTCCTCCTGCTGACGTTCTTCATGTTCACGGCCAAGTTCAAGAGTGAGTCCGAGAATCAGCAGAAGGTTGAGATCAAGCGACCGAAAACGCAGGCTGATACTGCGAAGCTTGCCGAAAAGGACCTCGTCATGGTCAAGGTAGGCGTCGATTCCGTTCTCAAGGACACTGCATGGTACGTGTCAATGATCAACGAGCAGGACGTCGTGTCCTTGCGTCGCGCGATGCTTGACGCGAAGTTTCCGGGAGCTGACGACAAGACGGTTTCGTTCAAAGTGGTCGATACTGTTTGGCTGGGGAAGATCATCCAGTCGTGCCGAATCGTCAATCCGAAGGCGTCGTTTGCCGTTGACGCCGACAGACGTCTTCGATACGAGTGGATCGAGCGAGCAGTCAATGAGATGCGTAAGAATCGGGCAACAACGTTCAGCTTTGTTACCGAGAAGAAGCAAGGCATGTAAGGTCTGCCAAAGCAGTCCTTCTGACACAACCAAATTCGTTTGAACACGAGGTCAACATGGCAGGTGGTGGAGCACTAGGCGGAGGAAAGGCCCCACGGCGTGGGAAGAAGGGCAAGAGGAAGTCCAAGAAGCGTCTTGGCTTTCATCTTGACATGACCCCGCTTGTGGACATTACATTCCTTCTGCTGACATTCTTCATGCTGACGACGTCGATGATCACGCCGCAGACTATGGAGATGAACGTCCCGCCGGAGTTGGACGTCCCAATCGAGGTCAAGCAATCGGAACTTCTCACGATTCGTGTGCGAGATGACGGTACGATCTTCTACAACATGGGTATGGATGCCCCGGAGAAGATCGCTCTGAAGAACCTTCGCAAGCTGGTCGTCGACCAGAACGTCCAATTGAAGAACCGCTGTATCGTCGTTTTGAAGAGTTCAGGAGATGCCCCATACGGCATGGTGGTGTCGATCTTGGACGAGCTCAACGTCGCCGAACCGGACATCCTTGCAGGATTGAAAGCTGCCGGCATCAACGAGCGCAAGCGTAAGTTCACAGTAGCACCCATGGAAGGCAAAGATTACGAGGAGATTAAGGGGCTATGAACACTTCAGCAACAATCGGCAATGCAGTGAACCCGATGCCCTATGGCGCGATCGAGGTCAAGGAGCTCATCAGGGTCAACACCCGCAAGGCGTTCACCTACACGATGCTGCTGTTGCTGCTGATCGCGCTGTACACATTTGTAGGCCCGATCATCAGCGAATGGCTGTTTCCGTCACCCAATGTGGTGCGCGTTCGCCTGGCCAAGATCAGTCTTGATGCATTGCCCCCTCCTCAAAGTCAGACCGAGGAGGCCCCGCCACCACCACCTCCGACAAACGTCCCGAGCGGCCCTGCGGCGCGCGCCGGCACCCCGGTTCCTGTGCCTGATGCCGAACTTGCTCCTGATGTGAAGGACTTTGCCAATGTCGACGAGATCAACCGCGCCTCAGCCGTCGGCGGCAGTGGGGAAGACGACGGTGGATGGGCCAGCAATATCGGAGAACCGATCAAGATCGAACGTGAAGCAGAGCCCGATCCGGAAGATTTTATTGCCGTGGAAGATGAGCCCAAATACGATGACATTGCTTTGCAGCGCCGCGTCCAATACCCGGATATGGCCCGCCGCAACGGAATCGAAGGCATGGTGTTGGTTGGAGCTCTGATTGGAAAGAACGGCGCGATTGAGAAGATACAGGTCTTTGAGTCGGACCATGCCAGCCTCAATGACGAGGCCGTGAAGGCTGTCCGGGAAACGACATTCACGCCGGCTAAGCAGAACGGTCAACCCGTTCGAGTATGGGCTCGTATCCCGATTCGCTTCCGACTGCGCTAAGGCAGAAAAGCGGTCTCATGCGCTGCGACCGTCCAGCGGACTGCGTCCGTATCACTGTTATCACGGCGGCCTGATATGAAGACCGCATTGTTTCTGATCAACGTTCTTGCTCGCGTTGGGGTGGTGGCCGTTGGCCTACTCTTGCTTACGGGGCAATTGTCGTTGTTCTCAACCGACACCTCGCTGAACGAAACGTTTGGTCTCATCGTCGTGTTGTTTGGCCTTTATCGCCTGATTCAGTACCTGTCGATTCGAAAGAATGACCCTGATGAGCACACCTGAAGGTCGGCTGACGCATCTGCTCGCCATTGTTCTGGCGGCCCTTCTTACGTCATCCTGCGGTACCGATGACACGCCGGACGGCCGCACTGAAACGGCTGTATCGGGCTCGGTGACGGTGCTGGTGGATCAGGAGATCAGCCCCCTGATGGACTCCATCCTGATTTATCATGGTCGAGAGAATCCCAAGGTCAACGTCACTGTACGACCGGGTCTGGCAGGGGACATCATGCACTCGATGATCAGCCGCACGGAACGTATTGCCATCGTCGCCCGCGACTATACAGCCCTCGAAGATTCGCTCATCAGGGCCGGCGAACTGGACACATTGCCCCGTGCGCTGGTGGCTCGTGACGCGCTTGTTTTCTTTGTGGCCAAGAGCTTTCCGTACGACACCATGAATGCCGAGCACATCAGGTCATGGCTGTCTGCACGGCCCGGCGTTCGTTCGGCCTATCCGAAGCTTTCCAAGGACCCGGTGTTTGTCGTGTCAGGGGGCTCTGCGGGTTCGCTCTACGGAAACATCTCCAATGTGGTCCTGGGCGGCAAGGCTCCTGCTGCGGCCAGGCTGGCGTCCGTAGCAACCCATGCCGACGTTGTCAGTCAGGTGCGAGCGAATCCTGAATTCATCGGTGTCGGCTACCTTTCACAGCTCCAGAAGGATACATCCGTCAAGCCACTGCGGCTGAGCTACACCGACCCCGATGGAACGCATCAGTGGCCCAAGCCAGTGCATTCGGCGTATTTGATGATGGGAAAGTATCCCTTTCCAGTGCCGATCTTTGCCTATGTGACGTCGAAACCAAGTCAACACGATGTGGCCTTCGGTTTCATGCAATTCGCAACGCGCTCTAACAAGGCGCAATACAGTTTGTTCAATGCGGGGATCGAACCGGCTCATGCCAAGATCACGCTGTACTTACCCGAGGACTAAGGGACTCATGAACCTCACCGTGAAAATTATCGCACTTGCGGCCGTGCTCTTTTCATTCACTCGACCGCTTGTCGCCGACGACTTTGAAAGTGCCAAGAAGGCCGCTGCCGCCGGAGACTACCTTGTTGCCCTCGGCCACATTCGTGCTGCGGTAGCGCAGGAGCCTCAGGACATTGAGCGGCTTAGCCTTGCCGCCACGATCTATCTCGAGATGGATATCCGCGATACGGCTCTTCTGTATGCTCGACGCGTGTTTGAGGATGACGACGAGGATATCAACAATGCGCTGTTGCTTGGCCGTGCCCTTCTGGAATCAAGCAAGGCCGAGGAGGCCTGCGTGATGCTCAAGAAGTTCCGTCGCAATGCCGATGACGTCAGACTCGCCCTGGCGCATGTAAACGCATTGGTCGCGGCTGACTCGAACTCTGCTGCCGAACTTGTTGCCTCTACTGCGCGTCAGAAGTACCCCAAGGAGGCCGATGCCTACCTGGCGTTGGGCAATCTGTACTTCAACTGGAAGCCGCTGCCGGTGTTCGACCTTGCTGTACAGAATTACAACGATGCCATCAAGATCGAAAACTCGCTCGTTACCGCACACTTCAACCTGGCCATCTGCTATTGGCGCATGGGTAATCGCGAGACCGATGATGCACTTTCCAATGAGTACTTCAATAAGTGTCTGGCCGAGTGGGCCATTGTCTCCAAGCTCGACCCAAAGAATGCCCGCGCGTGGTACGAACAGGGCAAGATTTATTACCTGGCCAAGCGCTATCCAAGTGCATCCGATGCTCTGAAGACCTACCGCGAGCTTCGCCCCCTGGGTACAGGAGAGATCATGGCCTCGTGGTATCTGGGAGAGTCGCTCTACAAGCAAGGAATGTGCGATGATGCCAAGCGTCATCTCGAAGATGCTGCCGAGCGCATCGACAGTCTCAAGCCCAAGGTTGCGATAATGCTGGCGCGATGCAACTTCCAAGCAAAGAAGTGGCAGGAATGTGTCAGCTCGTATACGTCGGCTGAGAAGGTTGATTCTCTCTGGGAAGGCATGGACTACTGGAAGTACGGGACGGCACTCATCAATGCCACAGATACGGCCCGCGCCGTCGACGTCATGTTCAAGGCTGCGAAGATCGATCCCAAGCAATGCAAACTCATGGAGCGCTTCGCCTTCCTGCTCCAAAGCCGGAAGCGCTATGCCAACTCCAACGACATCTATCGAGGTCGCCTGGCCAATTGCACAGACAGCACCGACCCGAAGATCCATGTCCTGATGGGCAATAACTTCTACGCTGACAGCTTGGTCGACAGTGCCATTGCCAGCTACGAGCGGGCTTTGGGTCTGAACCCGAAGATGATGTGGGGAATGCAGCGTCTCGGTGACACGTACCTTGTTCGTGGCGATGTTGACAAGGGGCGCCCCCTTCTTGAGCAGGTCATCACAAACGCTTCCACCACGGCCTCGCCGGACGAGAAGCGCTACGGTATTGCTGCCGTGGCCAGCCTCAATGGGCTTGACATCAAGGAGAAGAACTGGCAGGCGATCGTGGACCGGTCAACACTTGGTACGACCATCGACCCCAAGTCCATCGTCTCATGGCTTTACCTCGGAATCGGGCAGCAGGGAGTGGGCAACAAGGACAAGGCCAGAGCGGCCTATCAGGAAGTGTTGAAGCTCGACCCGAATAACTCCTCGGCGAAAAAGAACCTGCAGAGCCTGGCGAACTAAACCGAGCATCGACGCGGACTTGGCAAAGACCAGCCATTTTCCGTAACTTTGTCGTCTTGTCACAACCGAACAACGTCGAAGCACCATGGTCTTGCTTGATATCGTAGGGATGCGCGAAGGGAATCGTCCATTCTCGCTTACCGTACCGGCATCCGGGGTCACTGGCCTTCCGCCTGAGTTCGACAACGACGTGCACATCGAAGGCAGGGTTCATAAGTCGGGTCGGCATTACGTAGTTGATGCGACAGTTTCTGCTGACGGTACGTTCGTCTGTGACAGGTCCTTAGAAAGTTTCCGTGAACTGATCGCTGCCGATCTCCATGTGGAGTTCATCATCGATCCTTCTCTGGCCGTTCAACAACAGGCCATCGGAGCCGAGCTTGACGACGAGCAGGAGCGCGGAATCGGTGAGGATGACAAGACGCTTGATATCACCGAGGACGTGCGTCAGGTGCTGACGGTAGCCATACCGATGCAGCACATAGCGCCGGCTTACAGGGATGTACCGCTCGAAGAGATCTATCCGGCACTGAAACCGTCTACGGACGGTGAGGCCCCAGTAGACGACCGATGGGCGGCTCTTCAACAACTGAAACGCAAGTAAATCGAGGAATTGATCTCATGCCAAATCCAAAGCGCCGTCACTCGAAATCGCGTAGCGCAAAGCGCCGTACGCATTACAAGGCTTCGGCCCCAACGATCATGACGTGCCCGAACTGTAGCGCTGCCAAGCAACCGCACATCGTTTGCCACTCATGCGGATATTACAACGGTCGGAAGATCATCAACGTCGATTGATGATTCCGTCGTTTCGATCTCTGCGATTCCGCCTGTGAACGAAACAGCAGACCTCTTGAAGTCCCCATCAACGCGGCCATTGCGTGTCGTCGTTGACGCTATGGGAGGCGATTTTGCGCCCGCCAGCGAAGTAGGGGGCGCCATCATTGCCCTGTCTAAGCTCGGCAAGGACGTCGAAATTGTTCTTGTCGGGCGCGAGGACGTCGTCCGCGCTGTACTGGCAAAGCATCCCGAATCTGCCGGCGAAGCTCGCATTAGCGTTGTGCATGCTCCGGACGTTGTAACGATGTCCGACGAGCCGTCAACGATCGTTAAGGGTCGCAAGGAGTCATCGCTCTACGTCGGCCTTGACATGATGCGCCGCGGAGATGCAGATGCCTTTGTGTCGGCTGGTAACACCGGCGGCGTAATGGCAACAGCAACGATGCTCTGCGGTCGGATACCGGGCGTGAGCCGGCCGACCATCGGCACGTTCTTTCCGACGCTTACCAACAAGCCGACGCTTGTGGTGGATATCGGCGCGAATGTGGACAGCAAGCCGCGCTTTCTGCATGACTTTGCCGTCATGGGCAGTGTGTTCTCGCATCTGATGCTTGGCATCGAGCGGCCCACCGTTGGCCTGTTGAACGTTGGAGAAGAAAAGAGCAAGGGCACGGAAGTGGCTCGCGAGACCAATCAGTTGCTCTCTAAGAGTACCGTCAACTTCGTCGGAAATGTCGAGGGGCGTGATATTCTCAAGGGCACGGTCGACATCGTTGTATGTGACGGCTTCGAAGGCAACATCGTTCTGAAGTTCGCCGAGAGCATTCTGACCTTCCTGAAGGAGCGGTTCAAGGCCTACGCCAATCGCGGTCTCTTGCAGAAACTCACCATAGCTGCGTTCCGTCCGGTACTGCGTAAAGTTCTTAGCGGACTCGACTATCAGGAGTACGGAGGAGTGCCTCTTTTGGGTATCAACGGCGTGGTCATCATCGGTCATGGCAGCGGCTCGCCCCTTGCCCTGAGCAACATGATCATACGCGCCGTGGAGGTAGTCCGAAAGGACGTCAACGGTACCATTCAACGTGCACTTCTGGAAGCTGCACAGTTCGGGGTCGACCAATGAAGGCCGTCATCACAGCCATCGCCCACAGCGTCCCGCCGGACGTATACGACAACAACTGGTTCACCGAACGCATCGATACCACCGACGAGTGGATTCAGTCACGCACGGGTATTCGTGAGCGGCACTTCGCTTTCGAAGGGGGCCTGACGGACATCCTGCTTCCGGCTGCCCAGGAAGTGCTGCGTCAGCGCGGGATCACGGCCGAAGAGATCGACTGTATCATCATTGCCACGGTAACTCCCGACAGGGTCTTCCCATCGAGTGCGGCCATCCTGCAGCATAAGCTTGGAGCCAAGAACGCCTGGGGGTTCGACCTTGCCGGTGCGTGCAGTGGATTTCTCTATGCCCTCGTGACGGGCGCCAAGATGATCGAAGCCGGTGCCTCGAAGAAGATGCTGGTACTCGGTGGCGACAAGATGAGTTCCATTCTGAACTTCGAAGATCGCACCACATGCGTGCTGTTCGGCGATGGTGGCGGAGCGGTTCTGCTCGAGCCATCAGAGTCCGACGAGTATGGCGTGGTCGACCACATCCTGCGTATGGACGGAGCCGGAGAGGTTCACCTGCATCAGAAGGCAGGGGGCTCACTGCGTCCACCTACGATCGAGACCGTCACCAACCGTGAGCACTACGTCTATCAGGAAGGCCAGGCCGTATTTAAGAGCGCGGTCAAGGGCATGGCCGATGTGTCCTATGAGATCATGGAGCGGAATCACCTTACGGCCGACGATGTGGCCTGGCTTGTTCCGCATCAGGCCAATCTTCGGATCATTGATGCCACGGCCCAGCGAATGGGGCTAAGCACCGATAAGGTCATGATCAACATCGACCGCTATGGAAACACCACGGCCGGTACGATCCCAATCTGCCTTTCGGAGCTCTATACCAGCCACCGCGTCAAGCGCGGAGACTACCTTGTGCTGTCGTCCTTTGGAGCAGGTTACACGTGGGGAGCGGTGCTTGTGCGCTGGTCGATGGACGACTATAAACCTAACGTATGAGTACAGCATACCTCTTTTCAGGTCAGGGCTCACAGTACGTGGGCATGACCAAGGATCTCGTTGAGACCTTTGAAGTTGCCCGTCGCATGGTCGAGACGGCCAACCAGATCTTGGGTTATGACCTTCACGGGATCATGACCGATGGACCTGAGGATGAGCTGCGCAAGACCAAGCACACGCAGCCTGCTCTGTTCCTTCACGAGTCCATCCTCGTAGCACTCACGAATCACGCACATGTTGCGGCAGTTGCAGGGCACTCCCTTGGTGAGTTCTCGGCGCTGCATGCAGCCGGTGTGCTGACGTTTGAAGATGCTCTGCGTCTGGTTCAGACTCGTGCGCAGCTCATGTTCGAGGCCGGAGATGTCATCCCCGGCACCATGGCTGCTGTGGTGGGCCTTGAGGACGACGCCGTCCGCCACATCTGCGCAGAACTCAACGGTGTTGACGGCAACGTGCTCGTACCGGCGAATTTCAATTCGCCAGGACAAGTGGTCATCAGTGGTTCGGCCGAGTATGTGCGCGCCTGCATGCCTGTATTCAAGGAGCGCGGCGCAAAGATGGTCAAGGAGCTGCAGGTCAGCGGTGCATTCCATTCGCCCCTTCTTCAGGAAGCTCAGCAGGGCCTTGAGGAGAAGATCCGCACAACCACGTTTTCGGAGCCACGCATCCCCGTGTATGTGAACGTGAGCGCCTCGCCCGTCACTAGCGCCGAGGCATTGCAGGAGTGTGCCATTCGGCAGTTGACTTCGCCGGTGCTGTGGACCGAGACGATCAACGCCATGTGGGCCGATGGTATCCGCTCGTTCTGCGAGGTGGGACCGGGCAAGGTGTTGCAGGGGCTTGTCAAGCGCACACTTGCCGAAGCCACCATCGATGGTTTGGATACTGCTTCAGATGTGGAGCGCCACAACACGCAGATTCAGGAGCAATTATGAAGACCTTTGATCACAGCGGTAAAGTCTTTGCCATCACCGGTGGCTCACGTGGCATCGGCGAGGCCATCGTTCGGCGTCTATGTGCCGAGGGGGCTCACGTCTTTGCCACCTATAATTCCAATCCGGATCGGTCGGCGGTCGTTGCCGCAGAGATAGAAGCTGCCGGAGGCAAGGTCACCTACATGCAGGTGAACGTTGCCGACGAGGCCAGCGTAAAGGACTTCATCGACGCTGTCGTAGCTCAAGGCGGACGCATCGATGGGCTGGTCAACAACGCCGGCATCACGCGCGATGGCTTGCTGATGCGCATGAGCAGCAAGGATTGGAACGACGTCATCGACACCAACCTTACCGGCGTGTTTTATGCCTGCAGGGCAGTGGCTCGCCCCATGATGTCGCAGCGCCAAGGCCGCATCGTCAACATCGGGAGCATTGTTGGCCTGCAGGGCAATGCCGGTCAGGTGAACTACAGCAGCGCCAAGGCCGGCCTTGTGGGTCTGACCAAGTCGCTTGCACGTGAACTGGCCAGTCGCAACATTTCAGTAAATTGCGTCGCTCCGGGTTATGTTGAGACCGACATGACGGCCAAGCTCACCGAAGAGCAAAAGGCCGCATTCTTCGGCAACATTCCCCTCAAGCGCGGCGCAGCGCCCGAGGAGATTGCCTCGGTCGTTTCGTTCTTTTTGGCATCAGAGTCGGCGTACGTTACCGGACAGGTTTTAAACGTCTGTGGCGGATTAGCCATGTGATTGCGCGGGACGTCGCCGTACATTTGCACGATTGTTCAACCTCATTTTTCAACAAGGGTTTGCTATGTCAGCAGTGGCACAAAAGGTAACAGAGATCATCGTCTCCAAGCTTGGCGTCGAAGAGTCACAAGTCACGCCAACAGCTTCGTTCACGAGCGATCTCGGCGCCGACTCCCTCGACACCGTCGAGCTCATTATGGAATTCGAAAAGGCTTTCAACCTCACGATCGATGACAGCGAAGCCGAAAAGATCCAGACAGTCGGAGATGCAATCTCCTACATCGAGTCGAAGGCCTAACACGGTCCTGTCCGTCAAAACTTGCACGAATTCACGTTCTCATCGCCTGGCATACGTATGTCGAAGACCATACCCCGCATTGTCATCACCGGAATAGGAGCCGTAACGCCCATCGGAAACACAGCCGATGAGTTTTGGAACGGCATGATGCAGGCACGCTCTGGTGCCGGTCCCATCACGCGGTTCGATGCCACGGAGTTTGAGACCCGCTTTGCCTGCGAGGTAAAGAACTACGACCCGACGCTCTATGTGACTCGCAAAGAGGTCCAGCGAATGGACCTCTTTGCGCAGTTCGCAATGGCGTGTGCAGTAATGGCGGTGGAGAACTCCGGTATCGACTTTTCGAATTGTAACCTCGAGCGCACCGGAGTGGTGTTCGGCTCGGGAATCGGTGGCATGTGGACCTACCACCACCAGCAGCAGAATCTCTACGAGCGCAACGGCAAGCCGGATCGTATTTCGCCGTTCTTCGTTCCGATGCTCATCTCGGACATCGCCGCCGGCCATATCGCCATCCGATATGGTCTGAAGGGCCCGAACTATGCCACTGTCTCTGCCTGCGCTACATCATCCCACGCCATCGCTGATGCCTTTATGCTCATGCAGCGAGGTATGGCCGACGTGATGCTTGCCGGCGGCAGCGAAGCTGTTGTCTGCCCAATGGGCATCGGCGGTTTCAACGCGATGAAGGCGCTCTCGACGCGGAACGACAGTCCGGAAACTGCCAGCCGTCCGTTCGATCGCGACCGCGACGGATTCGTCATGGGAGAGGGAGGGGGCGTCCTGGTCCTCGAAACTCTCGAGCACGCGATGAACCGCGGGGCAACCATCATGGCGGAGATCGTTGGAATTGGTCTGACCGACGACGCTTATCATATCACGCAGCCGGCACCCGGTGGCGAGGGAGCCGTGCGCTCGATGAAGCTCGCCATTGCCGATGCAGGTCTGCAGCCCGAAGACATTGACTATGTCAATGCTCACGGCACATCGACGCCGTTCAATGACAGGTCGGAATCGGCAGCCATTCGCACCGTCTTTGGTGACTGGGCCGATAAGATGCTCGTTAGCTCAACCAAGTCCATGACGGGTCACCTTCTCGGTGCCGCCGGTGCCATCGAAGCCATCGCCACGGTACTGGCCATCAAGAACGGAATCGCGCCACCGACGATCAACCAGATCACGACTGACCCCGACTGTACGCTCGACTATGTGGCCAACGCCCCGCGTAAGCACGAGATACGTGCGGCCATCAGCAATACCTTCGGCTTTGGCGGTCACAACGCAACGCTATGCTTTAAGGCGTTCAGCGAGTAACCACGCGAGATCGACGGTGCAGGGAAGCCCCTTGAAAGACATCGTTCGCCAACTGTATGCCAACCTGTTGAAGTTCGCCTCCACGAAGGGGGCGGCCAGCAATGCCGTGTTCCGGGAGATCTTCCCATCGATGGGACTCCTCACCGATGAACGCGTCAAGGAACTTGAAGAGACGCTCGGAGTAAGCATCCACATGCCCTCGCTCTTTGAACAGGCCCTGACGCACCGCTCGTACCTTCAAGTTGCCAACACGCCCGATCATCGGTCAAACGAGCGCCTCGAGTTTCTTGGTGACGCGATCCTTGGCATGGTCACGGCCGAATACCTCTTCTACAACAACCGCGAGGTGCTCGAGGGTGAGCTCACCAAGATGCGGTCATGGATCGTAAACAAGAAGTCGCTGGCGGTCTGTGCTCGCGCGCTGCATCTGGAAGACTACTTGTTCTTGAGCTACTCGGCTAGCCAGTCGCTTCAGCGCGGTAACGACGGGATGCTGTCCGATGCACTTGAGTCGATCATTGCCGCCATTTACCTTGATCGTGGTTTCGATGAGGTGCGACGCTTCATCGTAGAGCGCCTGCTGCCGATCATGATGCGTGAATCACTTGTGCATGATACCAACTTCAAGAGTCTGCTCCTTGAGGCCGTACAGGGTAGGGGCTACGGGGCGCCTCGGTACGTAGTGGTCAAGGAAGAAGGTCCCGACCATGAGAAGCACTTCACAATACAGGTTGTGGTGGACGATCATGTTGTCGGTTCCGGTGTTGGACGAAACAAGAAGGAAGCCGAACAGGCCGCAGCCGAGGCAGGCATGGCCTACATTGCGTCGAGCAAACGCTTGAAGTCCCGCAACGAAGATGCCGAAAGTGCCGCGCAGGTTTCCTGACGGTAACGGGGCCTGAAACCATACACCCGTGCGCCGGGTTATACGTCCACGTGGCCACCATGAGATCATCCTTCATTTTCCGAATCTTTCTCCTAAGCTGGCTTGCAGCAGCAGTGCCGTCACATGCCCAGCTGCTCGGTGGGGCAACCGAGTTCGGCAAGAACAAGAAGCAGTATGAGAAGTTCAACTGGAAGATCATCCAGTCTGCCAACTTCGACGTGTACTATCACGGCAATGCTCTGCCCCTTGCCAAATTCATGGCTCGCGAGGCCGAGTCGGCCCTGCGCATCATCCAGGATCAGCTTGCATTCACCGTCAGCAAGCGCATCTCCCTGATCCTTTACAATTCACATAATCAGTTCCAGCAGACAAATGTCATTGGCCAGTTCATGACCGAGGGCATAGGGGGCGTAACCGAGCTGTTCAAGAATCGTGTGGTTCTGCCCTTCGAGGGCGATCATGCAAAGTTCAAACATGTGATCCATCACGAGCTGGTGCACGCTGTTCTGAATGACATGCTCTACGGTGGAAGTGTTCAGTCGCTGGTGAACAACCCCGGCGCGGTGATGCTTCCGCTTTGGATGAACGAGGGGTTTGCCGAGTACTCCAGCGCAGGTGGAATGGACGTCAAGACTGACATGTTCATGCGCGACGTGGCCGTGAGCGAGTATTTGCGTGGACTCGATCAGCTGAACGGATACTTTGCCTACCGAGGAGGTCAGGCCTTCTGGACCTATGTGGCCAACACCTACGGCAAGGGCAAGGTCGGCGAGGTCCTCAATAGGTTCCGTACACTTCGCGATGTCGAACGCACCTTTCAGGCCTCCTTCGGCATGTCGTACGAGGAAATGTCCGACCAGTGGGCCAAGGATACTAAACGTGACTACTTTCCCGACGTTGGACGCTATGAGTACGTCGAGGACTACGCTCAGCGGCTGACCAATCACCGCAAGGAAGAGAACTTCTACAATACCTCTCCGGCGGTCTCTCCGGACGGTCAGAACGTGGCCTTTTTGTCGGACAGGGGATCGGGCACCTTCGGGCTGTACGTGATGAACCTCAAGACCAAGAAGCCAAGAGAGCTGGTCTCGAGCGGACGCAGCACGGACTTCGAGGAACTGAACTTTCTGACGCCGGGCATCACCTGGAACCCCAAGGGCACCAAGCTTGCCGTTGGCGCCAAGGGGGCGGGGCAGGATGCGATCTATCTCGTCGACGTTGAGTCGGGAGATTATGATCAGCTGACCCTTAACCTGCAGACCATTGGCGGTGTCGCATGGTCGCCCGATGGAACCAAACTGGCCTTTGACGCAGATACCGGCGGACGACAGGCGGACATCTATATCTATGAGTTCGGCAAGCGCAGACTAACCAAGCTCACCAACGATATCTTCACCGATGCCCAGCCAACCTGGTCGCCCGATGGCAAGTACGTGTACTTCATTTCGGATCGGAATGCCTACACCGACCCGAAGGACATACCGGCGGAGTTTGCCATCTGGAATCATAACGTTGACGCCCGAGATGTTTACCGCGTCGACGTGGTGACGCGTCAGATCGAGCGTCTGACAAACGACCCGGATATCGGCAAGACGTCGTTGGCGATATCGCCGGACGGATCAACACTGCTTTATGTGGCCGATTACAACGGTATCAATAACCTCTGGAGAATGGATGTTGCGTCGAAGCGCCGCACGGCGCTGACGAATTCCCTTCAGGAGGTCACGCAGATATCGCTCTCACGAGACGGCACCAAGCTTCTGTTCGCCTCTCAGAACCGCGTCGGCTATGACATCTTCCTTTTGAACTTTCCCTTGGACCTGAAGCAGCGCGACACGCTGCCGATGACGGTGTTTCGCAAGCAGCAGCTGACAGAGCGCAATACGCTCTCGCAGCTGGTGGCAAAGCCCGTGGCCGAGCAGGATACGATGAGCTTCAGCTACGGGACGTTTGACGTGGACCTTACCGATCAGCGCTCGGCGCCGCCCAACCCCGATGCTGCTCAGTACGAAACCAACCCACTGATCGACGGCGTCGATCGGGCGCAGGACACCATCTTTCCTCCACAGGACTACAAGACGACCTTTTCTGCAGACGTCGTGACGGGCAACGCCGGTTATTCGAACTTCTTCGGTGCCAACGGTCAGATCGACATGCTGTTTTCGGACATGTTGGGTGACCATGAGATATACTTCCGCGGGAACATCTTCCTGGATCTGGCCAACAGCAGCTTCTGGCTCTCATACGGCTATCTGCCGGATGTGATCGATCTCTACGCTGCCGTCTTTCAAAACGCAGGTTTCACCTTTCTGCCCAATACCGACAATCTCTACCGGCTCAGGAATTACGGAACCACGTTAAGGGCGGCCTATCCGTTTTCGCGCTATACGCGCATCGATCTCGGTTTGCAGGTAATGGGCATGTCGCGCGACAACATCGATAATCCGCTTGAACCGTCTCTGACGCGCTTCGTGACGGTGCCGTCGCTTTCCTTTGTGCTCGATGACGGCCTATGGGGCATGTGGGCCCCGATGAGCGGCTCACGCGTTAACCTCACGCTGGAGGCTTCTCCTGCATGGGGCGAGTCGGGCATCGCATTTACCACGGCCAGGATCGATGCACGCAAGTACTTCCACCTCGGGGGGCTCTACTCGATCGCCGTGCGAGGAACGGGCGGTGTGAGCTCTGGCACAAATCCTCAGAAGTTCTTTATTGGTGGGACAGACAACTGGATCAACGGCTATCTGGGGGCCAACGGTTGGCCCTTCGAAAACCCCGAGGACTTTGCCTTCACACGTCCGGGCTGGCCTCTTCGCGGATACGCCATCAACGAGCGATTCGGCACGCAGTTCTTCGTTACCAACCTCGAGCTGCGGTTTCCGTTCCTGTTGGCCTTTCAGGCAGGCCCCTTGCCATCATTGTTTCAGGGCATGCAGGCGCAGATATTCTTTGACGCCGGCGGAGCTTGGGATGCCAACGGTATCGCATGGTCGGAACCATTCGTAGAAGCCACCAATCCGATTCTCACATCCGTGGGCATTGGAACGCGCAATGCGGCCTTGGGACTGCCCCTTCGCATTGATGTGGCCTGGCGCATACGTCCCGGAGGGGGCTTTTCAGAGCCCGTGTGGATGGTCTCACTCGGAACGGACTTTTGAGTATCCGGCGCGGCCGTTCGTGCGCGATACCAGAAGGTCGGCAAACGTTGCCATACGTTCCTCGTCGATCGTAACGTCGAACTGCACCGAGTCTCCATACGAGGCTTCGAAGAGTGCCCCGACGTCTTCAAGAAGTCGCGTCACCGTCGACACGTCATCATACAGACAATGCACTGTGATGCGCTGCAATGGGCGGACATCGATCATCGCGGCATTGGTGATCACGCCTTGAGCGGCTTCTGCATAGGCGCGTGCAAGGGGGCCGACGCCGAGTTTGACGCCACCGAAGTAGCGCACCACCACAATGATCGCATCGCTGATGTTGGCCTTCTGCATCGCAAACAGGATGGGCTTGCCGGCCGTGCCGGATGGTTCACCATCGTCGGACATGCGCGACTCGAATCCATGCTGTCCGATGCGATAGGCATAGCAGTGATGCACGGCATCCCAATATGTGGAACGCAGGCCGTCGAGAACCTGTTGTGCTTCGTCCTTCGATCGGCAGGGGGCCAGAAACGCCCGAAAGACTGATCGTTTGATGGTAATTTCGAAGCTATTCTCAGATGTGACCGTGCGGTAGGGCGTGAAGCTCATGCGGGTATCGTAGCGGCTCGTCGGGAGCAAAGGACCTGTCAATGCGAATTGGAATGGTGTGTTATCCGACGTACGGTGGTAGCGGAGTGCTGGCCACGGAGTTGGGCCACGAACTTGCGAAAAAAGGACATAGCGTCCACTTCATCACCTATGCCCAACCGATGCGTCTAGATCGGTTTCAGGATAACATCTACTACCATGAGGTGGAGACGCCTTCGTATCCGCTCATGGAATTCAACCAGTACACGCTATCACTTGCCGGGAAGATTCTTGATGTGGCAAAGTACGAGCAGCTCGACGTGGTGCATGTGCATTATGCGATCCCTCATGCCGTGAGCGCATACCTTGCCCGTGAGATCAGTCGCAGCAGTCGGCCCTTTCGTCTGGTCACAACGCTGCACGGTACGGATATCACGCTTGTGGGCCTGGAACCGACGTTTCTGCCACTGGTGAAGTTCTCTTTGGAGAAGAGCGACATTGTGACGGCAGTCTCCGGATTTCTTGCTGAGAAGACCCGGCAGAGTTTCGGCCAAGATCTGTCTATCCGTGTGATCCCGAACTTTGTCGACAGCGTGCACTACAGCCGCGTTCCCTGCGGTCCACTCGAAAGACACCTTAAGAAGGACGGCGAGTTCATCCTCATGCACGTATCCAACTTCCGCCCCGTAAAGCGTGTGCAGGACTGCGTGCGCATCTTGGCTGAGGTTCGCAAGAAGGTCAATGCCCGACTGGTTTTCGTTGGCGACGGCCCTGAACGCAGTGATGCCGAGCGGCTGTGCCGAGATCTTGGCGTTGAGGAGTTCGTAACGTTCCTGGGCAAGCAGTCGGCCTTGCCTGAGATCCTCTCGGTGGCTGACATCTTTCTTCTGCCATCTCAGCAGGAGAGCTTCGGACTGTCTGCACTCGAGGCGATGAGCTGCTCGGTACCGGTGGTGGCCACCAACATCGGGGGCATTCCCGAAGTGGTCAAACACGACGAGACCGGCTTCATTGCCGAACTGGGCGACGTCGAACGCATGGGCCGGTACTGCCTGGATCTGCTGATCAACCCCAAGAAGCTGGCGATATTCAGAGAGAATGCACGACGCCGCGTGGTGGACACTTTTGACATCTCTCTGATCGTGCCGCACTATGAAAGCGTCTATGCCGAGTCGATGCTCATGCCGATCTAAGCCCCCTTCAAAGAAAAAGCGCGTATTCTCCACCAACCAATCATCACAGCACACATGACAACCAACGAGTATCTCGACCAGCACCGCGGACGATTCGAATCCGAGCTTGTGGAGTTTCTGTCCATTCCGAGCATCAGCACCGACGCATCAGCGTCGGCCGATGTAGCGCGCTGCGCCGATTGGCTTGCCGATCACTTGCGCGGCGTTGGAATGCCGCATGTAGAGGTGATTCCCACCGAGGGACATCCGATCGTGTATGCAGAGCGTTGTGATGCTGGTCAGGGGGCTCCTACGGTCCTGTTCTACGGTCACTACGACGTGCAGCCGGTCGACCCGATAGACCTTTGGACCGATCCGCCGTTCTCGCCGGTGATCCGCGACGCAAAGGTGTACGCACGCGGTGCAACCGATGATAAGGGTCAGGTCTTCCTTCACATCAAGGCCATTGAAGCGCTGCTGGCCGTCGAGGGTCGCCTTCCGGTGAACGTCAAGCTCCTCATTGAGGGCGAAGAGGAGATCGGCAGTCCCAATCTTGCTCCATTCGTGCGCCAGAATGCCGACAAACTGGCCTGCGATGCGGTTCTGGTCTCGGACACTTCGATGTTCGCCCCGGGTCAGCCGTCGATCGTCTACAGTCTGCGCGGTCTTGCCTACATGGAGATCAACGTGCAGGGACCAAACAGAGACCTGCATTCAGGTTCCTACGGCGGTGCGGTGCAGAATCCGTTGAACGCATTGGCTACGATCATCTCGAAGCTCAAGGACGAGTACGGGCGAGTTCAGGTAGAGGGCTTTTATGATGATGTGCAGCCCCTTACCGACCTGGAGCGCACTGAGCTTGCTGCACTTGGTCATAGCGACGAACGCCTGAAGGCCGATGTCAATGTGTCGACGTTGTTCGGTGAAGACGGGTATAGTTCCATTGAGCGGCTGGGAGCACGTCCAACGCTCGACGTGAATGGATTCCTTGGCGGCTTCACGGGAGAAGGGGCAAAGACAGTGCTTCCGGCACGTGCCATGGCCAAGGTCAGCATGCGCCTTGTTCCTCACCAGCGCCATGATGATATCGCAAACAAGTTTATCAGCTATGTGAAGTCCATAGCGCCCCCGGGCGTCACGGTTGACGTACAGGATCTGCACGGGGCAGACCCTGTGCTTGTGAATCGCAACTCAGCGGCCATGCATGCGGCTGTTCAGGCTCTTGAAGAGACGTTTGGGACCAAGTGTCGGTTTACCCGCGAAGGTGGCTCGATTCCCGTTGTGCTGCTCTTCGATCAGGTGCTACATGTTCCCACGGTACTAATGGGCTTTGGACTCAATAACGAGAACGCCCATTCTCCTGATGAGCATTTCGACTTGTCGAACTTCCACATCGGCATGAAGGCTGTCTCGCGATACTATCATCTTTTGGCGCAGACGGGAGTCTGATGCAGCGTCATCGGGCGGAGCTGGCCCTGGCCCTGATCACTGTGTTGTGGGCTGGTACGTTTGTGGCGATCAAGTCTGCCTTGACCGATATCGATCCGAGCGTCTTTGTTGCCCTGCGGTTTGGTGTTGCGCTGGCTGTTGGGCTTGTGATCTGGCGTAGGTCGTTGGCATCGATCGACCGTCAAACGTTCGTGCGAGGGTCGGTTCTGGGTCTGCTCTTCGGGTCGGGTTTTCTTCTACAGACCTTTGGGCTCACCGATACATCGGCGTCAACCTCGGCCTTCATTACCGGCACCATGGTGGCCTTTGTACCGGTGGTGCAGCGCATCACGCATGGCGTGAGCCTCAGGGGCACGCATGCGATGTCGATCCTCATGATCCTTGGTGGCCTGTACTTGTTCACCTCACCTGAGCTTTTGGGCATTCGGCTGGGGGACGTGCAGACGCTAGTGAGCGCCGTCATCTGGGCCGTGTACTTAGTGTTTATCGACGCGTGGACGTCTGAGGTGCGAGATGATACCGACAAGCAGAACGCTTTTGTGGTTCTACAGTTTGCGGTCACTGTTTTGATTGCTTTGGTATCTATGACGATCATTGGTCTGACACGGCACGAGCCCATGCGGCTTGATTGGACTGCTCCGGTGCTGGTAGCGGTGCTGTATTGTTCGATCTTTGCGTCGGTGATTCCAACTTTCGTGCAGACCAGGTTTCAGCAGTACACGCATCCGGTGCGAGCGGGCATCATCTATGCCATGGAGCCGCTTGCTGCCTCGGCCATTGCCGTGATGATCGGCGCCGAGACGCTCACCATGCGTCAGATGCTTGGGGGAGGAGTCTTGATCTGTGCCATCGTGGTGCCAGATCTGATCGCCATACGGAGAGGGGAATGAGCAAGGACCAGCTGCGACAACAGGCTATCGAGCGTCGGGCCTCCATTGAGGGGGCTGACCGTGCGTTGTGGGATCAGCTCATTTTTGAGCGTGCGCACAAGCATCGGGCATTTCAGATCGCCCCTTGCGTGCATGTCTACCGGTCGAGGCCGGATGAGGTGCAGACGATGCCCTTTATCGAGTATGCATTGGGCATTGGCAAGCAGGTCTTCGTGCCCATCACTCCAGAGTCAGGCTCAGACCTTATGCATTGCAGGGTGAGCTGGCGCACGCGCTGGCAGGAGGGTCGCTTCGGCATACTCGAACCCGTTGCGGATTCTGCCGAAGATCTGGTAGGCTCGGACCATTTCGACGTCACGACGGCCGTCATTGTGCCGATGGTGGCTTTTGATCGCACCTGTCACCGCCTGGGATACGGCAAAGGTTACTACGACCGCTTTCTTGCGTCGAGCCGGGCAACGCCTATCGGCATCGCGTACCAATGTCAGCTCGTTCCCAGCGTGGAGCATCAGCCACACGACGTGGTGATGGCGGCGGTGGCGACGCAGGAATGCTGGTATCGGCCGTAGATTTGCCGCATTGTTTTTTGCAGCACAGGGGGCTGAACATGTCACGTTTCGTCGTCACCACCGAACTCAACGGTCGCACCAGCACCGTGGAGGTCACCGCATCGGGTGCATCCGAGCAGAGCGGCCGGAGCATTGAGTTGTTGCCGACCTCTGTGCCGGGAATCTGGCACTGGCAAGACGGCCAGGCACTTGTGCCGGTTCACATTGAGAGCGATGGCATGCAGAGCGTAACCATCTCGGTGCGCGGATATGCCTACACGGCTCGTGTGATGCATGAACGTCATGCGGACCTTCTTGAGATCCTTCGCGCAAGTCCGGCCCAACAGCGCCGCGTCACCCGCCTTGCCGCTCCAATGCCGGGCCTGCTTAAGCACATCCACACTACGGACGGCGCAAGTGTCCGCAAGGGCGACACTCTCTTTATCCTCGAAGCCATGAAGATGGAGAACGCCATCAAGTCCCCGGTCGACGGTACCATCCGTAACCTCACTCCAAACCATGGCGCCGCCGTCGAAAAAGGCGCGCTGCTGTGTACTATCGAGCCGTAGCAGCGGGAAGTCTGCGACGGGACGCTTCGCGGGAAGTCTGCGACGGGACGCTTCGCGGGACGCTTCGCGGGAAGCCGCTTCGCGGCGGGAAGTCTGCGACGGGACGCTTCGCGGGAAGCTTGCAGCGGGAAGCCGCTTCGCGGCGGGACGCTTGCAGCGGGAAGTCTGCGACGGGACGCTTCGCGGGAAGCTTGCAGCGGGACGCTTCGCGGGAAGCCGCTTCGCGGCTTGAAGCAGTCTCGCCCGTTCCGCTGATTCCCGCACAATTGCCCGGGGCTTCAGCCCTGGGTTGGGGGAGATTGATTTGGGAGTGAATTGCTGGGCTTGATGTGGTTGCTGCATATTCCTTGCTCCAACTCATCAGCCCTGGGGAGTTATCCGAAGAGCCAGCGCGAAAACTTTCAATTAGCCGAAGCATAAACTTTCAATTAGCCGAAGTAAAAACTTGCAATTGGCCGATATACTGACTTACATTTGGCCGACGTGCATACGAAGCAGAAATATCTACGGTTAGCTACGCCACTCCTGAGGCAGGCGCTTGCCGAATCACCGGTGGTGCTGATCCATGGGCCGCGGCAATGTGGTAAGACAACACTTGCTCAGATGGTGGGTAAAGACCTTGGGTATTCCTACTTCAGCTTTGACGATGCGGTCACATTATCTGCCGCCACAAGTGACCCAGTCGGGTTTGTGGACGACTTACCTGAGCGCGCAATTCTGGATGAGGTTCAACGCGCGCCAGAGCTCTTTACCACGCTCAAACTGGCAGTAGACCGCGACCGACGTCCGGGCCGATTCCTCCTCACGGGATCGGCGAACGTGCTCCTGTTGCCAACCCTTGCTGATTCCCTTGCCGGCCGGATGGAGATCTTACGGTTGCATCCGTTGTCGCAATGCGAATTGTCCGGATCCGAACCTGGTTTCCTGAATGCACTCTTCGAGCATGGATTCAAACTGCGGCCCTACCGGAGGATGGGCACTGAGCTCATCACGCGCATCGTTGACGGCGGATATCCGGCGGCACTCGCTCGTTCCGCGCCTCGACGCCGTGCTACGTGGTACCGTGACTACGTAGAGACGCTGGTACAGCGCGACGTGCGTGACCTGGCTCGGGTCACGTCTCTCGATGCAATGGCAAGGCTCCTCGCGCTCGCTGCAAGCCAAACAGCTCGGCTGATGAATGTGAGTGACCTTGCCGCCCCATTCAACCTCAGCCGACCAACGATCCGAGAGTATGTGACTCTTTTGGAACGGATGTTCCTCTTGGAAGAGCTGCCACCATGGCATAGCAATAGGCTGAGTCGACTGATCAAAACCCCAAAACTTCATCTTACCGATACCGGTGTTGCCTGTGCACTGCTGGGTCTGGACGACGCATCACTTGCGCACGACCGTGAGTTACTGGGGCAACTACTCGAGACCTTTGTTGTGCAGGAGTTAAAGCGCCAAGCCAGTTGGCGCGATGATGACATTCGATTTCATCACCTTCGGGATAAAGATGGAGTCGAGGTCGACGTCGTGATCGAGCAGGGTGGCCGATCTCTGGCAGCCGTTGAAGTAAAGGCATCAGCCACCGTTACCGAGAAGGACTTTCGTGCGATTCGCAAGCTGCAAGGGGCTGTTGATAAGCGTTTCACATGCGGAGTGGTACTCTACGATGGTGAAGCCAGCGTTCGTTTCGGCGAACGGCTCTACGCTGTTCCTATCAGGGCGTTATGGGAAACGGATGACACACTCGTCCCACAACTAAAGCCGTGGGCTGATCTGTAGCATGCTGTTCAGGCGTTGCGCATCCCAAAACCCAAAACCCAAAACCCAAAACCCAAAACCCAAAACCCAAAACCTGCGCATAGCGCCCAATGTTCTCAATCAAGTAAGTTTGGTCACGTACCCAAAGATCAACGTGAGCAAAGTGCTCCGCAAAGGTGTGAGGCTTCGAGTTTCTGATGTGAGGTGTTGCTTTGCAGATATGATTTCTAATCTGACCCTAGGAAGTGGCCGATCCTCCAATGTGGCGACCGTATCCATTCTTTAGTTGAGAGTAATCACGTATTCAGAGGTACTGTAAACCCATAAATCAATAGGGTTAGTCTTGAATTGGAAGCACTTTGAGCCGATCGAAAGTGATGTAAAACAGCTGTCCCAAAAAAGTGATTGTTCGTCCGTGGCAAAAAAAATAACTCTGTAGGTTGCAGATGTGTTAGGCGCAGAACGAACGCGCCAGCGACAAGAAGCTTACGGTTCACTGATAATGAGCGGAGGCGTTGAAATGGTTGTGCGCGTTGCGATCGTCTGTCTTTTGGCCTGCGTCGCTTTGGGACCCGTGCAAGCTCAACATGAGCGTGTGCTAAAGGTCATCGACCTTAACGCTGATTGCAGACTTGACACCATAGTTGGAATTCGTGTTGAAGATGGGTGGATGCCTAGGGCAATTGTATGGGGTAGGCTCGACTCGATCTCATCTTGCGACTCTAACTGGCGAATGATACACCATGCCGTTACTCGCTACCGGCAAACACGGTTCAGTTTTGATTCGATCGGTGTGCGTCGTTGTTGGCTACAAGGGGTGCAGTTGTCGCACGATACACTCGCAGATCTATTGATTTCGATCCGAGGGAAGATTAAAGTGGCACGGAACGATACTATCGAAGAGCAAGATGCACGCATAGTGGTTGGTCTATTCTCACAGAATGGACTTGACACATTGCAGGAGCTTAACATCCGTAATGACACAGGACTTGTAAGTAGTGCGTTCGTTGCGATGTACTACGGTTTCGGTCACGGCGCTGAAGTGGCGAAATACCTGAGCCGATCGAGGTTGATGCTTGTGACCTTAGACCGAGTGTCTTTTGAGGCAAACGAAGACGGTGGAGCACTGCACAAGGCAGCCGCGCCTCGGCGGGACGAGCGACAACGAGGCAAACTTCTTTTAAATGTAGCTCCGAATCCGTCGCAAGACGGTGTCATAAGGATACGATGTTCACAGATGTCAGGACGGTCAAATCTACAGGTCTTTTCGATCAATGGAGAATGCGTGATTCGAATGCCGTTCCCTCA
The DNA here is from genome assembly GCA_018882895.1 of Candidatus Kapaibacterium sp. Classification (GTDB taxonomy): domain Bacteria; phylum Bacteroidota; class Ignavibacteria; order Kapaibacteriales; family Kapaibacteriaceae; genus UBA10438. The sequence goes on along the minus strand of VERF01000035.1, from coordinate 1,809 downwards.
CCATGGATCTGAAGAAATTACGTTTTTACTTGATCTGAGACAGCTTTCTAATGGACTGTATCATCTCCGAGTGACCGACGAATCGGGGGAATCAGTCTACACACACTTTATACTCGAAAAATGACACTCAGACACCAGAGCCGCTGGTGGTGTGGTGTTGTCCGCCGGCCATTCAATGGCATTTTCTAGACATTGCGTTTGACAATGTGTTTGTTAAGTCAGTCTTCAGGAAAAGGTACCTATGAAATTTAGCCATAACGTGGATTGGCTTGCAAAGCAACTCACGCTTTGCGCCATCATTCTATGTTGTCTCATAATGCCCATACATGCCCAGCAGCAGTGTGAGGAGGATTGTAATCCCTTGACAAATCCCTATACAGAGAGGACTGTAACAACTACAGTGTCCGCTTCATGCAATGTGAAGCTCTTCGTGAGTGTTCGGGCGTGCAAGGGTGTCTGGGAGGTGAAGGTACTGAGAATCGAGGCGTTGGGCTGCAATGACATCGAAATCAATGAAGTTGTTCGAAGGACGGTGTCGATGACTATAGTCGAGAATCTACTCCTCTTACCTTATCCAGCCATATGGCGTGTTGCAACGCCATCATGCTGGCATAGGAGTCATAAAGGAGACATCCTTCCGTGTGACTCGCCATGCTGTGTGAGTTACCTGAGTGTTTCCAGACGTGAGGATTGTAGTTCATTCGGAATCGATGGACAACGATCATACTCAGTGAAGCCGAACTGCAAAGTACCGCCGGAATCACCGGGTGGTGTTGGCAGCGAAATGCCGCACTCTTGCTGGTTCTCGTGCTTCCCAGCTGTACCGTCATTGCGTTGAACCTCAAAACTGATAGTAAATAGTCAAGGAGTACAGAGTGAAAAATTCAATTGGCCTCGTGGCCACCAACCTAGTTGCAATCACTATCCTTAAGCTGATGTTGTATGAATCAATACAAGCACAATCGCTGAATGACGTTGGCGCAATCTTAAGGAAGTCTATGGAAGCCACATCATCGCTGTATGATGCCCGTGGCTACATGAAGGATCAATCCCGGACAGTTGACGGAGAAGTATCGGTCTCTGCGGCGAATGGTAATGTTCAGTACCAGCATGTAATCTCTAAGCAGACTAGACTCGGTAACCTGATAACTTTTTCGCTCAACTACAATCAAAACGCAACATTCAAGAGCTTTTCAAGATATTCAACCATTAGTAGCGGCGCTGCTCCTGCCTGGTCAGCAATGACGCGAAACAGGCCGGTCTGGGTGCTCGGAGTTAACGGGTTCGCAGTACAGGCATTCACGTGGGCGAATAAGAACGTGGTTCACAAGTCGGTACAGGCATTAGGTGAAGATCCACACAGCTTGTATACCGAAGACGAAGTTCTGCTTAGTGATCGCAAGATGATGTGGCTTCTGGAGGGCTATGACTACTGTAATCGAATGTACTCTATGGAAGATTGGATCCGATTTTTGGACTCTAAGGCACCTAGTGCACCTCGCTACACAGAAGATGTGATAAAGCTCCTCAGAGAAGATGGTTCGGTGCTTGAATTGGTCCGCCGGGAACCTTTCGATCATAAGAAGACTGGTCAAGATCATAATGAGTTTGATGCACAACATCCATTTCTTGGGCGCTACGTGACCACAGACCATGCAAGTACTGCATATGCAGACGTGGTTGTTGCAGATAAAATCGAATCAAGGTATAGCTATGATTTACTCGCAAGGATTGAACCCGATACCACCAAGTGGCCTCGTTATGTATATCCTAGGCTTGTCCGCTACTACCCGGGTGATGGCACTACAC
>VERF01000034.1 GCA_018882895.1 Candidatus Kapaibacterium sp. | reverse complement strand
ACGCATCACCCGCACGTCGGTTCAGCCCCTTGATCAGGCCGCGAAAATCGTTCATGTCCAAATTCCCTCCGAACTCGGCCCAGGTCTCTACCAGGTGGTCATCAAGGGGGATTCATGCAGGCATGCTGTTTCATCTATTGTACGCTAGCACTCAATGACTCCCTGCATTTTCGACTCTACACTCATCTGGACTGTCATTGATACCCTTGCGGCGTTTTGCATTATGGTCAATCCGAACAATCCGGATCAAGTCTGGTATGCATCACAAGGCGGATTTATTAGTGTCTATCATTTCGAAGAGCGCAGAGTTGTTCGCCGGATCGTGGTAGATACCTCGAATCATCACATCGACCTCTGATCAGAGTATTCGCTGCCGTCATCAGGCTACGGACCGAGGAGTTCGATGGGCACAATGTGCACACCATCGGAGCGAGTGATTGCGTAGCCGCCAGCTGTTATGACGATCATTGAGGATGGAGGACCCATTCGCCCTGTATCAACCTTCTTGACGAATCGATGCATGGAATTCGCCGCAGCTTCTGCGCTGGCTGAGCCGAGTTTGATCTCCAAGGCGATCCAAGCACCATCGAGACCTTCGATGATCGCGTCAATCTCAAGACCGGCGTTGTCGCGGTAGTACGAAACCTTCGCATCGTTTGCTTGTGCGTACACGAGCACGTCGCGCATGACAAGGTTTTCGAAGAGCTGGCCAACGTAGTTGATATCACCGAGAAGATGGTCAGTGGTGAGTCGCAGAATAGCCGGACCAATGGATGGGTCAACAAAGTAGGACTTCGGACTTGTTCGCAATTCGGTAGAGCTACGAAGGTGTGGTTGCCATGCGGGCACATCCTCAAGGAGCATAACGCGACGGAGCGCATCCAAATAGCCCTCGATCGTATTGCGTGCAATTCCACTGTCGGATCCGATCGTGTCGTTCATTACGCGTCGAACACGAATCTCAGACGAGGGGCTACGAGCAAGGGATCGCATCACGCGTGCAATCTTCTCCGGATCACGACTTCTGCCTGAGGTTCCTATGGTGGTTAGGTCGATCCGAGTTGTTTCATCAACGTAGTCGCGCACCCACTGTGCTTCCCCCGTCCCATTGGTCAAGAGCGCCGGCCATCCACCACGAACCATCACGTCAATCAATGATCGAAACTCCAGAGTCGCCCGGCCCTCAACATGAACGTCACCACGCAGGAGACTCTTCATGCTTACAAACGACGATGGTCTCAGTGTCTCATGCAACGAAAGCGGCCGCATGCGGACTCTTGCAAAGCGTCCCGCTCCGGAGTGCCGTGTAATGTCATCCTGCGGAATTGCCGAACCAGTAAGCAGGAACTGACCAAACTGTTGCCTTCGATCAACTTCTCGGCGTATTTGGTTCCATAGCTGAGGAAGAACCTGCCATTCGTCGAAGAGTCGGGGAGCCTCGCCATCAATGAGCGTTTCGGGGTGTTCCCGAACAAGCGGCTGCCGCTCTACCTCACTATCAACCCGCACGATGCTGGCGGCATGGTGCTCCCCTGTTACGGTCTTACCGACTGCGCGAGCCCCCTCGATAACCACGGCCCCTATGGACTGAAGGCGACGAGATATCTGCTCATCAATGATTCTGGGGTAGTATGAGCGTAACAATCTTGTATCTCAGGTGGTTGAATGATGTTCGAAGTTGCCCTAGGCGTGATCCGACTATGCAAACTATCACTTATCCCGGATACAAACTATCACATTTCTCTATCAGATACTATCACATTTCTCTGAATGGATTCCCGCTTTCGCGGGAATGACGGGAGTCCGCTTTAGCGGGAATGACGGGAGTGCGCTGTCGCAGGAATGACGGGAATGCGCTTTGCGCTGAACTCATACGCCCGATCGTAGTATTCGAGGGCGATCTCGGCGGCAAGGGCCAGGTTGCCGGCTTCGAGGGCAGCAAGGGCGCGTTGGGTGCGTTCTCCTCCGAACTTCTCACGGATACGCTCGAACGCTTCTGCCAGTTCGTTGGTGGGAAGGGCTCCATATTCAGTCACGAGGTTGGCGATGCGGGCATGGATCGGGACATCGAGCTCGTGGCGTGGTGCTGATCGAATGCAGTTGTAGAGATGCTCCGGCAGGTGGACGCGGCCAATGGTACGACTTTCGTCCTCGAGCCATACGGGGTGCGCTTCATCGAAGTCGCGCATGGCATGATGGATGAGGTTCAGCATATGCTCGGTGGTGGGCTGCGGCGGCAGACCAATGCCGCCGAAGGACGAGCCTCGGTGATTGGCAAGACCCTCGAGGTCGAGGACCTGCTCGCCCCTTGATGCCATCTCACGAAGATGGGTGGTCTTGCCCGAGCCGGTCTTGCCGCTGACCACGTGCCATTGCCATGGCTGCGTGATGCGCTCATGTGCGTGCTGACGAAATCCCTTGTAGCCACGCGGGATGGTGCGGGACTGTAGGCCTGCGGTGGCGAAGAGCCACGACATTGATGAGCTGCGCATGCCCCCTCGCCAGCAGTAGACGATAAGGGGCTTACCAAGGGCGCGCGCATCTGAGACAAATGACGCGAGCTTGTGGCCCACAAGCTCCAAACCGCGCTGGATGGCCGCTTCGCGCGACGTCTTAACGTAGAGAGTGCCAACTTCGGCACGCTCTTCGTTGGTAAACAACGGTAGGTTTGTCGCACCTACGATGTGACCCTGTTCATACTCTGCCGGGGTTCGCACGTCCACAACGGCAAAGCCATTGTCGTAGATGTCGTCAAGCGCCGAGGTCATCATACTCGGGCAGCTGAGAATATTCACTTGGGGGTGCGGCACGGGCTACGTCGGCATTGGCCTGCACGAACTGACCAAAGGCCGCGTGCACAAGGTCAGCAACAAGTTCGGGAGAATGCACAACGCACGTGTGGGCACGCTCCCGACGTCCGTAGAGCCACCCGGTGATGATCTGCAGTTCGTTCAGCTCGCGACTGGTAAAGCGTCCAGCCGGCGCCGGCTCTGCAAACAGATGTGTAAGCTCGCCGATGATGGCCTCCTTGGGCGCCTTAATGCCCACCTCACGCTGAAAGACCAAACGTCCGGCCCGAAGTGCATACACCTCGATCGTCGAACTCTTCTCGCCCACTGGCACGAATATCATCACGTTGGTATCGGTCACGGCAAGGGGGCGATCCGAGGCGTGCAGCATGGCCCGTTCTACCTCGCGGATTCCGTCGCGCAGGACGGCGGCCCGCTCGTAGTCGAGCTCGGCCGCAGCAAGCTGCATCTGCGTGCGAAGACGGCCCACAGCCCCCTGCTCGACGTTGCTCAGGAAGCGTCGGGCCTCGTCGACGGATTCGTTGTAATCATCGATGGTCTGATGCAGCGCACACGGACCGTTGCATCGCTTGATGTGGAAGTCAAAGCACGGCCGGATCTCGGCATGCGGGTGCAGCTCTCCGGCACAGGTACGAAGCTTATTCTCGCGGATCACCATATCGAGAATGCGTTCGGCCATGCGGTGAGACCGAAATGGGCCGAAGTACTCTGCCGCATCATCCTCTATGCTGGAGGCCAGCTCGAGGCGAGGAAAGGACTCGTTGGTGATCTTCAGAAATGCAGGAGCACGGTACTTCCTTGAGGCGACGTTGTGAATAGGCAGGCGCTGCTTGATCTCCCGTGATTCCAGGAGGATGGCCGCCAGCTCGGTGCCCGTTACCTCCCAGCGTATGTGTCGCACATAGCGGATCATCTTTTGCACGCTGCGTCCGTGCAGCGGCGCATCGTTGAAGTACGAGCTGACGCGCGCGCGCAGAGACTTGGCCTTGCCCACGTAGAGGACCTGCTTCTTGGCGTTCAGGAAGTAGTACACGCCCGGATCATCGGGAAGCTCCCGCAGGTAGGGGGCGAGCATTGTACGCCGCTTGGCGGCCGCGGCCGACATGTGCTTTGTGGCCGTTCGCTGCACATGCTGCAGCGCGATGAGATCCTCCAGCGTTGCGGCCTCGTGCTCATTGCGTGCACGCTCGATGAGCCGAATCAGCACCTGGGCCGTGGCCTCGGTGTCGCCCATGGCGCGGTGACGTGCAGAGATGACGTGACCATAGTGCTCGGCCACGACGCCGAGGTTGTGCTTGGTAAGCCCCGTGCTGAGGCGACGCGACAAGCGGCAGGTACAGATCTTGTGAATGTCCGGTGGGACTTCCTCCATGCGTTCAATGGCGGACTCAACAAAGCTCCAGTCAAAACCAACGTTGTGGCCTACGAACACCACGACCTGATCATCCGAGTAGAGCTCGGCGATCACCGGCTGCATGGCCTCTTCTTCTTCCGGCGCTTCTGCCACCATCGCATCCGTTATGCCCGTCATCATTTGAATGAAGTCCGGGATCGGAAGATGCGGATTCATGAGCGACTCATGACGGCGCACAATGACGTCGTCCTCGACAACGCACATGGCGATCTCGGTCATACGATGGTCGCGCGGTGTCCCACCGGTGGTCTCAACGTCGACCACGACGAAGCGGATCGATTCGAGAGGGGTGGAGAGGATATCCGACGTCATGAAAATGGCCTGTGAATGCACGAATATGCACATTCACAGGCCATTGATCGGCAGCCGATTATCCCCTACCGAACGATCAGCGGGAACGTCACCTCCACGTCCGTCTCGTCGGCCGGATCGGTGCCGTTCTTCGATGATTCGGATTCATAATGGTACAGTGACAGCGTCAACGTGCCCGGCTCGGCGGCCTGCGTATCGGTTGTGGCGATCGAGTACACGAGTCCGAGCGGCAGCCCCCTGCCATCCTTGTCCAGAACGGTCACAACTCCGAGCTGGTTGGTGACGGCAAAGAAGACCTGGTGCTCGTTGGCATCCTCGAGAACTTCCTCTGTGATGTTCTCGGCAGGCGACTTTGCCCGATTCTCGAAACGAACCGTTCCGAGATAGGTCTTCCCTGACTTCAGGGCAAGTGTGTCGATCCGGTTGGGGTTGTTGCCGCCGATACCATCGAGGTCTTCCCATGTAACGCGAGTGGTATCGGTGGTTCCCTGCTCGATGAGTTCGAGCGTTACCGTGGTGACGGCCTCGTGGTCATGATCATGATCATGCGGATCGTCAAGATGATCACATGACGTCAGCACAAAGGTTAGCGAAAGCGCGATCAGAAGTGAACGCATAGCGGTGCTCCTAAAATGTGGTGGTGAATCGTAGAATGATATTTCGTCCGGGATCGTCCGCGAAGTACCGGTACTGACTCAGGTACTCGCGATAGGCAGTGTCGAAGAGATTCGTGCAGGAGAGCGTCAGCCGCGCCGGCAGATCGTAGGGCATGGTGATGACGCCACCGAGAGACATGTCCATTCGGGCATATCCGGCAGGGGGCTCGGCATAGTCGCGTCCGGGAACAACACGGCTTTGACGTCTGACTCCTAGCATGGAGACGTCGACGAATGCATCGTGGATGGGGCCGACGTCATCGGCATGAATGTGCAGGCCGATACGCCCCCTGTCAGCAGGGATGAACAGAAGCGGCTCATTGAGATCGAGGTTTTCACCGCGCACGAACGATGCCTGACCATACACATTGAGCCGCTCATGTAGTGGCACGGTCAGGTTAATGTCACCTCCAAGAAGACGTGCCGTCATCTGCGTGAACCGATACGTCGGGAACGTCCCTCGCACCGTGATCGTGGGATTGGCCGGGTCGGGCACGGCCATGATATAATCATCGATACGATTGACGAAGGCCGAGGCCTCAATGGTCGCGCCACCAACCTCGTACTTCATCCCCACATCGGTGCCGAGTGTTCGCTCGGAGGCCAACGTGCTGTCACCGATCTCATAATAGGCAGAGCCGTGATGCACGTCGTTGCTGTAGAGCTCATTCACTTGTGGTGGACGCCACGAGGAGGCCACGTTCCAGGTGAGTGTGAGATCCTCGACCGGATTCCAGAGCGCTCCGATGCTGGCGCTGAAGTTCTGCCAACGCCGATACTGCAAGGGGGCTTCCCCTGTGGCCCGATTGATGATGCGAGCCTTAAGATCACGCACATCATAGCGCAGTCCGGCGCTTATCGTCACGTCGTGCAGCATGATCGACTCGTACAGAAAGGCCCCGATGCCCCAGAGACGATAATCGGGAATCAGGATCACGGAACCCGATCGTTCGTTGAGCTGCCACATCGAAGAGATGCCTGCCGTGCCGCGCACACGTTCGGAAAGCGCGTGTTCCAGAGAGGCATCCAGCGAGGTGGTGTTCAGCACAAGGTTCATTGCCGGCGTGGCCAGGGCGTTGGCGAGTCGAGCCAGCGAATCGGCTGCCCGCTGCACGGGATCGGTGCCCCTGCCACGGATCCGGATATTATGTCCGTCGAACTCGTTCCGATCGTTGACCTGGTGCCCAAAGGTCATCACCAGTCGCTCGTCGCGGGAGAGTTCCGCATGCCCCTTAACCGAGACCATGGCATGGGAGATCTCCTGACGTGGGTTGGTGATGTCGTAGGAGAAGGGACGCGTCGAGCTCGGACTGCCTCTCTCTATGGCACGCAGCATGTCGCTCGCATTCCCGATGTGCGCGCCGCCAAAGATCCCCAGCGTGGTTGAGAAGATCGACGCCACGGTGCTGAGCCCCAGAGTCTCATCGCCCATTTCCATCGTCAGACTTGCATTCAGCTCCCGCACACCTGTGTTATTGAGCACGTAGGAAGGGGCCTCGGCATCTCCGCCCATGCGCGTGCTGCCCTGCAGGCGCATCGCCACCGGCAGGCCGGCAACCTGGGCGGTTTCGAGGAAGGCACCAACAGCCCCCTGACGTCCGTTGCTGAAGAGGTTTAGAGTGGCTTCGCCATGAAGTCCCGGGTCCTTCCGGATTGGCCGTGATTCCACGTCGATCACACCACCCATTGCATTGGGTCCGAACATCACGGCTGCCGGTCCCTTGACGACGGTGATGCGCGATGGCGAAAAGGCGTCGATCTCCGGGGCATGCTCAATGCCCCATTGCTGTCCTTCCTGGACGAGGTTGTTGTTGCGAAGGACGAGCCGCGTGCCGCTAAGACCGTTGATCATTGGCTTCTTCAGACTTGGACCCGTCTGCAGAACCGTGACTCCCGCCACCTGCGTCAGCGCATCGGCAAAGGTCTGTCCGCGATGCTCGTCGATCTCGGCCGACGTCAGCACGCGTGCCTGCTGGGTAGGTAGTGCCGAGTGAGCAATGCGTTCATCGGTCACCTGGATCTCTTGGCCGGTGAGATTGGTCGACTTCATCTGCACGTCAAGTCGGATCTCCTTGCGTCCTGCTTCGGCAGGGGGCACTTCGATGCGAACAGTGCTATAGCCCACGTAGGAGACCACAAGGCGCACCGTGTCCTGCGGCAGATCATAGAAGTGAAAGGCCCCATACCGGTCGGCGATGGCGCCCCGCTTAGTTCCGTCAATACGCACCACGGCCCCATGCAAGGGGGCGCGCGTGGCACTGTCACGGACAACGCCGTGAATGTGCGTGTCGGCAAAAACCGACAGCAACAGCAATGTTGCGATCATAATGTGGATCACTCAGTGAAACATGAACACACGTCAGGCCATGCGCAGACGATGCGCGCGGCGGTGACGAAAAGGATGGGGGCGGACGATGCGTCCGCTGTGTTCAGCCCCGTGGGGGCGCACGCCCGGTGCGTATGACCGGACATCTGTCACTGACGAGGTTCTTAACGGCAGGAGTGATGCACGCTTTGCTTGGCACCCTTGCCACGTCGAGACAACATTCGCTGAGCGCTGCGCGCTCCTTGGTCACCTTGCAGAGCGCACATACCGAGCTCTCTTCGTGATGATCACCCACGGCCGACACGACCTCATGCGTCGGCTCATCGTGATGTTGATGCGTATGCACAGCCGCCGCGCCCATGACCACCGTCATGCACGCAAGTAGCACTGTAGCTGTGATTCGCAAAAACATGGGGCAAAGATAGGAGGAAGTTATGTGTCACGTTTCGGGCAGAAAATTGCTCTCTCCCAAGGTCCGCCGCTCTGACGGCATGCTAACGAACGGCGTATTGTCGAAATGTCTAACTTTCACGGAGAAACAGCATCATGGAACTCATCATGGAGCTCACCATGGCACAGACTTTCACAGCTGCCATACAGCAGCGCGACGATTGGTGGATCGGTTGGATCGAGGAGATCCCCGGTGTTAACTGTCAGGAACGCACCAAAGGCGAGCTTCTCGAAACCCTTCGGATTACTCTGCTTGAGGTTGTGGAACTCAATCGCCAATATGCACGCGCTGCCGCTGGACCGTCCTTCGAAGAGATCATTATCCACGTATGAAACGGCGCGACTTGATCGCGCATTTGTTACATCACGGTTGTCTCCTTTTGCGCGAAGGTGCACGTCATTCAATCTGGCTGAATCCCGCTAATGACCGCATCAGTGCGGTACCTCGCCACAGCGAAATCAATGATTTCCTAGCGGCGCGGATCTTTAAGGATCTTGAGATTCCGCGTTTGGGTTCATCCCGTGGGAACTAGCCTTACGCCATGATTGAATCTTGGTGTTTCACTTTACCAACTAGCTGCTTAGGGAATCCGTATGGATACACCAGAAGTCAGTGCGGCGTTGCGTGTTGTTCAATGGGGCAACAGTCTCGCAATTCGATTTCTGATGATATACATTTGTTAACCTGTATATTGCGCTTGGTTACATCTCCGAGTTTGTGAAACTTTCAAAGCAAGAACTTGTATGCGTATTGCCAAGTGGGGCAACAGTCTAGCCGTTCGGCTACCCCTTCAACTAGTAGAAGAGCTCAACCTGAAAGAGGGTGACCAAATCGACCTCATCAAAGGTGATTCCGACACATTCCTCGTGCATCGATACGATGATCCGGCAGAGCTGCTGCGCCGCATCCGTCGTTTCCGCGGACGCATGCCGGCCGGCTATAGATTCGACCGGGACTCTGCACATGAGCGGTAAGGCGTTTGTCGACACCAATGTGCTTCTCTATCTGCTTGCGGAGGATGACAGGAAGGCATCCATCGCCGAGACGATTCTTAAGAAACGTCCAACGATCAGTGTGCAGGTTCTGAATGAGCTCGCCTCCGTTGCGACACGCAAATTCGGTATGTCTCTCGACGAGGTATTGGAGTTTGAACAGGCCATCACTGCTCATTGTACCGTTGAGTCATTGTCGATTGACCATCATGACCTTGCGTTGTCCATCGCGAAACGTCATGGCTTCTCAATCTATGATTCTCTGATTGTCGCATCGGCCCTTATCGCTGACTGCCGCACGCTCTCCACGGAAGACCTCCAGCATGGTCAGGTAATCATGACGCAGTTGAAGGTGAAGAGTCCTTTCTAGCTTCGCACATGCGAGCACTAGTGCTGGACGCCGACGGAATGTCGGTACAAGAAGTTGATACGCCGCGTAATCTCTTTACACGAAGGATGTCGATGCAGGGCGAGCCCCTAGACTCACCCCACATCGACTATTGACGTTCCAAAAAAGAATGTCACCTATTGACTTGGCGGTTCGAATCTCTAAAGAAGCGTAACGAGTTGCACGATCACGAACGCAATGACCATCACAGTTATGGCACGCCACTTACTAAACGATTCGGAAATCACCGGTTCAACAAGCTGAGCTGCAATCATGACAGACAGTAATCTCTCGGCCGTAGCGTTTTCCGGACTCACCCTAAGATAGATCCAGATACATAGAGTGATTCCGAGGGATACGAATCTCACGATTCGCGGAATGGTAAAATAGATGGTTGTGATCAGAGGCTCTTCTCGTTCAAACGCTTCGCGCTCCTTCGCACTCAAACCATCAACGAACACCCTAAGTGGATTATTCTGTTCAGAGTCCATTTTGTGCCTTTTGAATTTGGGGTTATCATATCAATATCAAAACAACTCTTGGCGTGCAATCTCCAATGAAGATTTCAACACGGCTCCAGCTGCCCCAACTGCTGCACCATGACCAACCACATTCAAGATCGCTGCCGCGACTGCCCCTACTCCCCCGGTAGTCAATGAACCAATGATAGCACCTCGAATCGCGGGTCCCCTCCATGCTCCGGAAAAACCGTAACCAATCACAGCATCGACGAATCCATTGTAATCCGCTTCGGCAACCTTTCCCCAATCGATCGCAAAGGTCCTGTGAAATCCACCTCGGTACTTCATGCCAAACTCGTTAACTGCGTCGAGCCACTTTGCAGACGTACCCGGATCACTCCAGTAGTTTGCTGAATGGCGCGCAACAGAGAGTGCTGAGAAGAGGAATGGCTTGTCATCATCGTCGACATGTTCTTCGATGCGGTCCTGAATGTTCACAAGATTGGCCATAACGCTTGCCCGATTGTTTCGTGCATTCAAGAGAATGGTATCAATCCGAAGAAGGACATCCTTTTGGAAGTTACTGAGACCAGATGCACCTGCAAGTACATCCGAAAGAGGCTTTCTGTAATATAAGAGAGCCTCGCTCGATACATCAAATGACTGACTGCGTGTAGGTTCACAGACTTCATTGATGAACTGCGCGGAAACTTCGGCAACTCCGCTGTAAAATGCGTCCTCAGTAACGTGGCGCTCTGGCAACTTTCTTATCGAGGTCTCGTAAACGTATTCTAGCCCTTGGTTATGGATCCGACCAAAGAAGTCGAAGTCTTCATATGTAACATCGTCATCGATAGATTGGATTGCGGAATGCTTCAGCCCCAGAGAACCTTTCGAACTCAAAGTCTGAGTTCTGTGATCAGGCACGGCGTCAAGTCCGCCGTTCTGTGAACATGATGCCACAATAACCGTTGCGGCAGCGATTAACAAGAACCGTTTCATGGCGGCTCCTTTCGTAAATATGGATAATAACATAGCCCTGCGCTTGCACGCAAGAGGCAGTCCGTCTAATTGTGTGGGATACCAAATGGAGCGCTAGATTACACACACACACACACACACACACAAGAGCGAGTTTTCCACATGCCAATGGAGCTCGTTATCGGAGCGGTACAATCGGGCACCGGGGCATCGGGCACCATACTCAAGGCATTTGTGAACTATGCATTCGTTAATCCGTCCCTCCTATCTGAACGAGAGGATCTACCGGTCTGAGCAACCGCAGGTATGACGTTTCTGATCCAAAATGAAAAACCTACTTAGCTTCGCAGATGCTTGCTCTTGTTCTCGATTCCGACGGTCTCGCACTTCGGGACGTGCCGTCACCTGTGTGCACGCCTGATCAGGTGCGCGTGCGCCTTCATGCGGCCGCACTGAACCACCGCGATGTGTATATCACCGAAGGCAAGTACGCCAGGATCGTCCTGCCGGCGATCCTTGGTTCGGATGGGTGTGGCGAGGCCATACAGGCGCCGGAAGGGTCGCACCTTGCCGGACGCAGGGTGGTGATCGATCCGTCACTCGAATGGGGTGACGATCCGCGTGCACAGGGTCCGGGCTTCACGGTGCTCGGAATGCCCACCCAAGGGACGCTTGCCGAGGAGATCTGCATCGATGTGCAGTACGTGCATGAAGCCCCCTCCCACCTGACCGATGAGCAGGCCGCGGCACTTCCACTTGCAGGCGTCACTGCGTGGCGCGCTCTCATGGTTCAGGGGGCTTTGCAGCCGCATGAGACCGTGCTCATCACCGGCATCGGTGGTGGTGTGGCCCTTATGGCGATGCAGCTTGCCCTGGCCGCCGGGGCACGGGTGATCGTCAGCAGCACGTCCGACGAAAAGCTTGAGCGCGCAGCTGCGCTTGGCGCTCACGCCACGGTGAATGTGCGCTCTGATGGGTGGACGCGTGCTGCTTCACAGCATGGTCCGGTAGATCTGATCGTTGACTCGGTTGGTGGCGAGTACATCAATGACTATACGAACATCGTGCGTCCGGGCGGACGCATCAGCGTCTATGGCGCATCACGCGGAATGGTTCCGACGTTGAACATCCATCGCATCTTCTGGAAGCAGATCACGCTTGTGGGCTCGACGATGGGGACGGGACAGGACTTTACCAATATGCTCAACTTCGTTAGCGTCAACAAGATCGTCCCGGTGGTCGATTCGGTGTATTCGCTCGCTGAAGCCCCCTTGGCATTTGAACGCATGCGAAGTGGTGCACAAAGCGGAAAGCTTGTAATCCGATGCAAATAACCTCACTGCTCGGTCATTCGGCTGAGCTCACTCGGATCATTCGCAAGAGTTCGCAACCGGCCGACGTTATCGCTTCGGAGTTCTTCCGATCCAAGAAGTATATCGGTGCCAGTGACCGACGTTTCATTAGCGGCCTTGTGTTCCATACGCTCCGAACATTGTCTCTCTGCGAGGCCGTTGCCGACCACGAGAAGTGTGAGGATGTGGTGCATGCCGGGCATCTGCTGATGGAACCGGGCGAGCATGACTTGTCGTGGATTGCAGACCTGCCGGAACACGTGCGTGCGTGCACGCAGGACTGGTTGCTTGCGTCAACTCGTACGCGTTGGAGCGATGCCGCCGATGTATGGAAGAGCATGACGCAGGCCGCGCCGATGGTGCTGCGCGTGAATCTGCGTCGCGTATCCCGCGAGCGAGTATTGCGCCATCTGCACTCGGACAACATCGATGCCGTGGAAGGCCCCCTTTCGCCGGCAGCCGTTGTCGTGAACCAACGCGTGAACCTGCTTCAACATCCTCTCTTCAAGGGCGGTATCGTTGAGGTGCAGGACGAGGGCAGTCAGCTTGTGGGCTATGCGTGTGATCCTGGGCAGGACGACGTCATTCTGGACGCCTGTGCCGGCGCCGGTGGCAAGTCGCTTCAGCTGGCTGATCTTCAGATGGCAAAGGGGCAGATCGTTGCCAACGACATTGAGTGGAACAGACTCAAAGAGATCGCTCCTCGTGCCCACCGCGCAGGCGTACTCAGTATAACCGTAGAACGCCGTCAGCCAGGTTCAGCCGCTCGTGATAATCGCCTGTTCGACCTTGTTCTGGTGGATGCCCCCTGCAGTGGCCTCGGCACCGCACGGCGCATGCCGATGGCCAAGTGGCGCATCACGCCCGACACGCTTGCGCGTCATGCCCGCAAGCAGCGTCAGGTCCTCGAAGAATACGTCTCACATGTGCGCCCTGGCGGCGTGCTGGTGTATGCTACCTGCAGCATCATGCCCGAGGAGAATGAACGCGTTGTTGAGAAGTTCCTTGCCAATCATCCTGAGTTTACTGGTGAGCCCCTTGCCCCATGCTTCGAGCGGCACGGCGTCAACGTACCCGGGCTGGCCCCTGAGCAATTCATGCTACAGGTGGATCCGCTGCATCATGGGACTGACGGGCTCTTTATGGCGCGAATGAGACGAACTGCCATGTAGGACCGCGTCGAGCGAATGGGATGGCGCTCAGCGGCTGCGGAAGAACTCCGTCAGAGCAATGCGAGCCTTGCGCCCAATTTCAAAATCCGTGAGTGTTACCGATGAGCCGGCGCTTTTGATGACAACACTTCCCGGCCACATGAGCCGTGACGAAGAGCGTACAGAGACGTCCGATACAACGTAACGTCGCGTGCGTATGGGGCCAATCACCGTCAGCACATCACCGACAATGCTCACCACAGCAGGATTGCCGCGAACGAGATAAGAGAGTTCGATGAGAGCATTGAACAGGAACAGCGCACACGGCAGCAACAGCAGAATGGAGATGAGATCACCATCATGCAACGACGAGTTCAGCCAGATCATGCCCACGAGGACAAGATTTCCAATCACCTCAGCCAGACGAAGGCCGGCAGATCTGTGGAATTCCATTGTTGTTGATTTCATCATTAAGCTCGCAAATCTGTTTATCGATGACCTTCAACACCCGGTATTCCCATGATGGTAAGAGCACTTGCCGGCAACCAGCCACCGGTGATGACCTTTTCGGAGCCGGCGGAGAAATCGCCAAAGGTGCGGCGCATGGCGGGGTCGCCATCTACTGAAAGTCCAACGAAGTACCAGGTATTCTCATTAGCGTCTTTGGCACTGGCCAGGATATGGCAGTGCGTCGAGTCCGCAAGGGCCGCCCCAAAGGGCCAGCTTGTCTCGGATTGGCGCGCAGAGACGCACCCTTCGTAGCCAGGCGCAAAGCCGAGGCGCACAGAACGGGTAAGTGTGGCCGCCTTCGGATAGGCCTCCCAGCGTTTGGGTGGGATGACGCAGGATGAGAGAATCGACATCGAAGCCACAACATATCGGCCATCGATCATCGTGTCATTGTGAGGCCTCTGCCATGAATGCGCCGTCACCCTGGCGTACCGTGCCGAGTCTTTTGATTCGTCAAAGACGCGGAAGGTAGGGGGCTCTCCGCCAACGCTGCTGACGCCGACGATCGCCCCTGGCTGGTACACCATGCGTCGAAGAGGACCGTACCAGGCCCGCACCACTTGTACGATGCTCATACCATCTGCATCGTAGCCGTAATTGAGGATCGTACGCGCACCCGACGGTTCATCGGATGCCAGCCACATCGGTTCGAGTCGCGATATCCCGGCGAGTGCATACTTGCGTGTCGACAGGTCTTCGTCAAACGGTGCCTGACGCAGATCGATCGGGACGAGGTCCGCGATCGGGTCCTTTGTTTCACCCTTATGGACCATGCGAGCCCCCTTCACGATGTCGACTAATCCGATCATTATCGAACGGTCAACATCATCCAGGGTGTATTCGGCCACGGGGACGCTGCGCAGCACGACCCACCGAGGGGACGGGTGCTTCTTGTCTATCCGGGCATCAGCATCAGCCAGCGTGAGCACTAGTCCCGTGCTATCGGGAGTAGTGCCGACAACTTCCACGTACACATGGCGTCCGTTCACTTCCGAAAGCGGGGTTGCAATGGTATCTGCGCCTGACTTCTTTGAGACGATGCGTAGGTGGGTGGCCTCATGAAATGGACGCTCAGCCGCATTCAGACGCAGTCTAAAAACATGTTTTGCGTCGGCTGTCACGGAGATCGTCACATCCTGCTGCTGTGCACGCAACGGCACGACTGCAATTAGGAAAACAACAATGACTCGAATGAACATTTGGCGAAAATACAAGCAGTCATTGCTCACTCGCTCCGTTAGGTGCGTAAATTTCATCGTTGAGTTCAGGGGATCAATCACCGGGAAGTTCACTATGGGTCACCTGCAGAGAGCAATCAGAGCCGTGGTTTACTGCAGTTCTGTGTGCTTCATTGTGGTCGTTGCGGAAGCACAGTTTGCCAGCTTCCATCCCATGCTACAATCCATAGGGATTCAGATATCAGATGTACAGGGGATTGACAGTTGCACCGTAATGTATCGGCGACAGGGGTCTGATCAGTGGCTACAGGGGTTTCGACCAGACGAGGTAACGATTGGCGGAAAGCGGCAGTTTCGCGGCAGCCTTTTCCTGCTTGAGCCTGCTACCGAGTATGAGATCAGTATTCGTGCATTCTTGCCCTTCGAGATGCTCACACTTCCGATTGAGCGTATTAGAACACTTGAAGAGCCTACTCTGCCGGCTACGTCCGCCATCATTCGATGGGTCTCGCCCGGCGGGTCGGGCTCAGCATACACACGCGCGCAGCCGGGGAACCTTGCAAGTCTCCTTTCGCAGCAGAGGCTCGCATGTGGAACAACCATCATGCTCATGGACGGTATCTACCGACATGCCGATCTTCGACTGACGCCGACGATTGACTGCCAAGAGCAGAGCCCGATCGTCATGATGGCTGCCCAAGGGGCTCGGCCGATATTCGATGGTGGCATTTCGTTGCAAACTACATGGTCGCCCCATCCAAATGATTCCAAGTTGTTCTGGACAGTGCTTCCGTCAGAGGCGGCATATTCAACCGTTTGCCGTCTCGGATCGCGGACACTTTATCCCTATCCGAGTCTCGGCGCCGAGCCCCTGCTCGGCGGCTACAATCTTGCCTCGCTCAGCTTCGGTTACGACGGCTTCGTGCGAGATGATCGAACCATCTGGATCAAGACTGCCGACGGCGTCAATCCCAATGACTCACTCGTGATGCTCGCAACGGCACATCGCTTTATGACCGTGCTTGGCAACGGCCAGGCGGCGCGTCTGATGTTCCGAGGCATCACTTTTCGACATTATGGACGTCCTCTGCTAAACCCACTGGGCAGTGAGCAGGATTCCTATCCGGCTGCCGCGTTCGACATTCGCAATACGCATCAGCTGACGTTTGACAGTTGCCGGTTCGAGTACTGTACCGCCGGCATTGTCCTGAACGGTCAGTGTGATGATATTACCATCCAGAACTGCAGCTTCACGCACCGGGTTGGCACGTGGTCACACGCCATGATCAAGAAGTCGCACGATGCGCTCCACACTCTGCTCCTTACCGTCGCCTCATCCCGAGGCCGCGCAGTCGAAAGTCCGGCTGTCTTTATAGACCAAGGGTCGCGATTGATCATTCGTCGGAATCACTTTGAGGGCGTCAACTCAGGGATCGACGCCTACTTTGACAAGGGGCTCAAACAAGAGGTGGATGTTTCCGACAATGTGTTCATCGACAACTTTGACGCGATTGAATGCGACGGGCTTTGGTGCAATCTGCGGGCATGGAACAACACCATCATCCGGCCAATGGCCGGAATCTCGGCCGCTCCCCCTCTGATCGGTCCTCGTACCTTCTACCGCAATGTGATAACGGGCATGGGCGGACGTCGAGCCGAGGCCGACGATGTTTACTTCGTAGAATGCTTCCCGGTCGGTTCCAATTACCGAAACCAAGGTTTAGCTATCAAAACCAACTCCGGCTACCAAGGCGGGGATGCTCGGGGAAACCTGTACTTCCTGAACAACACCTTTCACGCGGAAGACTCACTCGGCTTTGTCATTACATCGGAAAGGGCCGAATGGCGATCTGCAATGTTTGTCAACAACAGCATTACGCATGGTCGACGAAACCCGCTTTTCTTCTTTGATCTGGGAAACAGAGATGCCAACGCTCAGTTTGAAATGACGTCGATCAACGACAACTACTTCTCGTATGAACCCGGAGCACCGGTTGCCATTGCACAGCATATCTACGGCCAGTACCGTTGTACGCCCATTGGTCGGGCCGGTGATCTGCAATCAACATTGTCTGAAATCTCCGGCAGCCCGAAGATTACCGTGCACGCCCCTTTCCAGCTAGACCCTCTCTTCATAAAACGTGAAGGGGGCTCTTTTGAGCTCTCCGCATCAAGTCCACTTATTGATGCCGGCAGACCCATTCCGGGCTTCTATGACTACACCGGAGTGCGTCCGGACGTTGGAGCGCACGAATATGGCAGCATCAGCTCGATCAGACCGGATGACAACGAAGGACTATCCGTATATCCGCACCCCGTGTCGGAGCGACTACATATCAGGCATGAAGAATCCACCAATGATGCTCAGATCTCTGTGTTGAATCTCGTCGGCCAATCGCTCCTTTCAGAGCCCTGCACGTCGCCCGAATGCAACATCGACATGGGTACGCTGCCGGCCGGAGCATACATCGTCCGCATCCACTCGGCGCTTCGAGGCACTCGACACATTCGGGTCGTAAAATATTGAGCATGACCAACGCATCAAGCTAAAACGCCAGCGGGCGAGATCATGAATGTCCGATCCTCGCCCGCTCCCTAAAACCTAAAACCTAAAACCTAAAACCCAAAACCCAAAACCTAAAACCTGGCAAGTAGTCCCGAGTGGATTCGAACCACCGACTTTCAGCTTCGGAGGCTGACGTTCTATCCAGCTGAACTACGGGACCAAAAGGACGGCAAAGATACGCGAAGTTGACGGAACACGCGCCCGGCCAGTCTACCACTCACCTCTACCTCATGGACGGCGAAGCAGACGCAGCAAGAGTCGCCCCCTGACCTTTACATGACGCCACAAGTGTGCAACTCCGTCACGACCGATGAAGATCGCAGCCATGAGCCACAATAACTCGGGCAAGCCGATCGAGAAGGCCCCGGTGAGTGCCACGGCAACCCAGCCCTCGAATCCGATGATATAGATCAGAGGTATGAACGAAGGAAGAAAGGATCCGAGCACAAAGAGTGCGATGCCGGTGCGGCGACGCCATGCCGGCAGGGAGCTTAACCGCTGTCTCATGATTATCTCAGGGGGCCTGCGTCTGCGGTATGCGCGGGTGGACCACCCTGCGCCACAGAGGCGGAATGAGTGCCAGCAGGACCATGGCCGGGTATCCCTGCGGAAGTTGCGGACTCTCGTCGTGCACCTTCAAAGACTGGTATCGCCGCTGCGGCTGCAGGTGATGATCGGCATGTCGCTGGAGCTTGAAAAGGAATGCGTTCGACACTGCGTAGCGGGCTTCCCAAGCGTGCTGGGGTCCAAACTTCTCCACTACTCCGGGCCGTATCTCCTTGCGCACCAGCCCGTAATGCTCAACGTAATTGACCGCTTCGAGCAGGACGAATGCAAACACACCCTGACCCACAAACAGCCATCCCACGGTTGAACCAAACAGATTGCCAACGCCTATGGCAAGAGCCGGCGTCAGAAGCATCCACCACCACATCCGGTTGCCGACGCCGTAGGCCAGCTTGCCACGGTTACGCAGCCGCTGTGCCTCCATCTGCCATACATGCAGCCAACTCTGAACGATGCAACGACCGATGAAGGCATAGACCGACTCCCCCTTGCGCGCCGTTGCCGGATCACTGCGCAGTCCAACGTTGCGGTGATGTCCGGCCACGTGCTCCTTGGCAAAGTGGACATAGCCAACTTGCACAAGCAGAAGATATCCGATGGAACGCTCCCACGCGGCATTGCGATGTCCAAGCTCGTGTGCAATGGTTATGCCTAGTCCACCCGTGACTGTGCCGATGCTGATGACGCTCAGGGCGAACTCCCACCATGTCCAGTCGGCCACGCTCCAAATCTGAAAGGTCCGCCAGAGCATCAGCGTCTGGATGATGGCATAGAGATACAAGATCAGTCTGTACGACCACGTATCGTCGAGCTCCGCAACATCCTGGGCCGACGGCGATCGTTCATCCTTGCCCAAAAGCATGTCAAGCATCGGCAGGCCAAGGAAGGCAAAGATGGTACCGAGCGACGTCAGCCCATGTCCATACTCAAGTCCCACCCATGCCACCAGAGGCAGTGAAAGTGCGACATAGTATGTCAGAGGTGATGTGACGCTCGCATTTGTCATGCGCCAAATGTAAACCTTATGAGGGATTTATTCCATGCCTCGAACCAGAACGACGACATCATCTTCGGTCATCTCAAGGGGCGAGTTGGCGCTGCCCCGTACAAGCACATCCAGAACGTCTCGGCTGACGCGGTGTCCGGCCGCCCGGAGAGCTTCAATTGCGCTGACAGCCGGCATCCTGCCCTCCGGCGAGGCACGCAGCATGGCGGTAAGGGCACGTTTGGCCCGAAGAATTTCGAATGAGTTCACGACCGCGAATCTACGCTGGGTATTTTTGCCGCCATGATCATTCGTTCGATCCTCATCGGCCTTTTCGCCACCCTCTGCGCCACTGCACAGGGCATTACGACCACACCACGCCCCCTTGCCGGAGTCATCAACGGAGATACGGTGTGGCTCGACGAGTATTCGCGCGAGATCGGTCGGCGTACCGAGTACGCTCAGATGCGTGGCGAGGTCAATCCTCCCGAGATCATGCAGTCGGCCTGGAACGACATCGTGCAGCGGCGCCTGCTGCTACGGGCATCATCTGAGCACGGCGTGACCGTGCGCTTGGAGGATGTCGACAGCGTTCTTCTGGTCACCACTCCCGACTATATCCGTCGGGGCGTTGTTGATGAAAAGGGGCGATTCGACAAGGAACTGCTTCGAGCTATGGTTCTTCGGCCTGACTCGATCGTAAGGGCCAACACAAGGGGCATGTCGGCTGCCGATCAGGACCAAGAGATCAAACAACTCAAGGCCACGATAGCTCAATGGCGCGAGTTCATCGGATTTGCCGAGACCGAAAGCCGGCTGCGCAACAAGATCACACGCGATGTAGCGCTGGATACTTCGGGCCTGCGTGAGCGATTTCGTCTGACAGCATCGAGCGTCTCCGGCGACGTGATCCTGGTGCCATGCGCCAAAGACCTGCCCCGCCCAAACGTCACGGAACTTGAAGCATACCACAAGGCCAACTCCGCTCTTTACAAAACGGCCAAGCCATTGCGGCGTCTGGCGGTGCTCTCCTGGCCCATGACCGCCGCACCGATCGATTCGACGCTGGTGCTGGCCAACATCGGGCGGTTTGTCTCAATGCTGAACGGAGCACGCTCGGCAAAGGTGCGCGATTCGATCTGGACCAGCGTTGCGTCTACCACGTCGACAGGGGCCATACGACTCTCGGCGGACTCGGCCTCGCACGTCGACTTCTATCGTCGTGTCAAAACTGCCAAAGTGGGCACGGCCGTGGGACCGATCATGCACGCGAGCGGCGTTCACATCATGCTCGTCGATTCGGTGATCAAGCAAAAGAACTCCAAGTCACCCATTGTACGCGTCCGATTTGTCGTCACCCCGATCGATCCTTCCAAGCAAACCGTCGACAGCCTGCTCAACGTGGTGAATGAGGCCGTCAGCCTCTACGAAAGCGGTGTGGAGCTCGGTGGCGTGGCTGGCCGATTCGGTCGCAGCATCACGCTCTCACCGTGGTTCACGGCCGACGACAAAGTCTATGGCTCATATCGGCTGTCGCACGTGGCGTTCAATACGCAGGTAGCCGCCGCCTGCGATCCCATCGATACGCCCGAGCGAGGCGTCGTGATGGCCGTCGTTGTCGATAGTGTACCCTCCGGCCCCCTCCCCTTTGAGGCGGCCATACCGGGCATGTCTGAGGCGATCATCCGCCAGCGCGGCTGCGACGCTCGACGTGACCTTGCGAAACGCGTCAGGGGGCTTGCCAGCCGCCTCGATGACGGCGTGCTGTTCCTGGCCGACAAGCCCAGTGAGGCACAGGTCGCACGCGGACTCACGATCACAGGAGATGGGTACTTCGGCGATGCGATGTATGACCTTACCGCCGCTCGCGAGGTCCTGTCCAAACGCATTCCCGACCTGTACGGCCCGTTCCTGGGCGACAACGGCTGGTACACCGTGAACATCACAGGTATCAACGCCGCCAACCCGGATGAGTTTCCTATGTGGCTCGAAATGCGCAAAGCCGACATCGAAGAAGAACAGCGAACTGCTGCGTGGGATTCGTTCATCGCATCACTGCGCTCTAATGCCACAATCGACGATCAACGCTGGCTGTACTTTCGATATTGACAGGTTTTGGGTTTTGGGTTTTGGGTTTTGGGTTCGTCATCCCGGCGAAGGCCGGGATCCATCTTCACAGCGCATGGATCCCCGCTTTTGCGGGGATGACGCTGCCGTCACTCGTCACTTGTCACTCGTCACTCGTCACTTGTCACTCGTCACTCGTCACTTGTCACTTGTCACTTGTCACTCGTCACTCGTCACTCGTCACTCGTCACTCGTCACTCGTCACTTGTCACTCGTCACTCGTCCTATGCCAACACTTCTCATCATCGATCTTGGTGGCGTACTCTTCGACATTGATTTTGAGCGCACGCGCCGAAGCATGATGGCGCTGTCCGGATACAACGGCAGACCGATCACCTTTGGTGTGGAGCAGCAGGACGGGATCTTTGTTGCCTATGACCGCGGTGAGGTGAGCACCGATGAGTTCCGGAAGGAACTTCGCAGCATGTTCGGATTTACGTGCGACGATGCGGCGATCGATCGTGCTTGGTGTGCGATTCTTGACAGGGGGCTTTTCACAAACGCCGTTGAAGAGGTGAAGCGACTTCGTCAAACCTATGCGGCAGACGAAGGCAGCACAGCAGTGATCCTTTCGAACATCTCCGAACTGCACTACCTGGATTGTCGCGAGCGGTGCCAGCCGGTGTTTGACCTCGTCGACAACGTCTATCTATCCTATGTGATCCGCAAGAGAAAGCCAGATGCAGAGGCATTCCTGCATGTGATCGACACGGAGGGCTACATGCCGTCCAGCACGGTGCTGATCGATGATTCAAGAGCAAACTGCGCTGCTGCCTCCAAGCTTGGAGTCCAGGCTGTGCATGTTCTGCGTGATTGACGAGGCCACGCTTACCGCGGTTGCTGCCAGAGGGTTTCAAGTAGAGCCCCAAAGCAAGGTCTCGAAGGGCGTCGGCAAAAAATAACTCGGGGCCGAACGCGTGTACCACGTGCGCACTCAGCCCCGAGGTAACACCGAGAATAGAACTACTACTCATCAAGAGTATTAGATACTCCGTACGGCAAGTTCTGACATATGACAATTTGCTTCAATACCCCAAATGGGGTATTCTTTGGGGAGAGGCAAAACGACCTCTCCACGGCACATCCGGTGTCATTCGGGCAACAGCGAGCCCCTTGTTTCGCGGGCCCAAAGAAGAGCGGCGAGTCCGAATAGATAGGCCACGGCAAAGACAGATATGGCATTTTCATAGCCACCGAGCGTTGGCACAAGTACGCCAACAAAGAACACCGTTACGGCAGTCAGAAGTCGCCCTGCATTCATGGCAACACCCGTGGCGGATCCACGCAGCCGCGTCGGGAACAGCTCAGGAATGTAACCACTGAGTACCCCCTGGTTGATGCCAATAAAGAAGCTGATCATGAACGTGCAGGCAAACAGCATCGTACCGGGAATCTGCTCTGACTGAAACGTGACAACTGTCATGGCTATGCAGCCGAGATAAGCAATGGCCGATGCCGTGCGGCGGCCGAGCCGGTCCGAGAGCAGACCGCTGAACAGGCCCCCTGCCACACTTCCGGCACCAAGCATGATGTTGATCATGGCGCGGTTGCGCTGCGCCGATTCGGGTGGACTGATCTGGTTGACCCATGTAGGCATCCAGGCAAAGACCGCCCAGAGTCCAACGAGCATGGACCCGAAGAGCATCACTCCGATGAGAAGATCACGCCTGTGGGGGTGCGCAACAAGCTCCGACGAGGAGGGCCTGCTGCTTTGTGCTGTTGCGGCCGACCACATGTCGGACTCACGGACGAAGGCAAGCACAAGGATCGGCAAGGCAAGTGTCACCGAGGCCGACATGCTGGCAGCGCGCCAATCCGACTGTGCCGAGGCGATCAGTCCGGCAACGATGAAGCCTACAGGGAAGGCATTGATCAGGATGCCGACCAAAACAGCTCGACGTCCGGTGTTGAAGGCCTCGCTCACAAGTACCGTCGAAAGTGCCAGCACACTTCCGGCACCAAAGCCGGTGAGGAATCGCACGAGGATCAGAAGCGGGAACGAATCAATGAGCCCCATGACTGACATGCCGACCGTGCTGAGAAGGACGCAGATGAACATCGCCCTGCGGCGGCCAACACGGTCAGCCAGGGACCCAAGAACAAACGCGCCGATGGCCCAGCCGAAGAGAAATGCTCCCCCGGCGGCCGACCCGAACGTGGGGATGTACTGCTTCAACGGCGTCGTTCCGGCAAAGTCCTTTGCGATGGCCGGCAGATACACACTGAAGAGCGTGGCGGCGATCCCCGACGTGGCCGTGGCGACCCATGCGATGAGGTAGAGCCAATGTCGATGCTGCATAGGGCAAAGATAGCCGCTCGCTATATTCGCGCTCCCGATGTGGTCACCGCCATTGGCGGTGCTGTGAGGGAAGCGTGTGAGATTCACGCACGGTTGCGCCGCCGTAACGGAGGACGAACCGACCTGGTCTCTTCGAGAGACAGTCACTGTGGCACCGGAGATGCCGGTCCATGGGAAGGCGGTCGGCAAGGTTGATCCCGAAGTCGGAATATCTGCCACATCGATTCTTTACCGGGAGGTCATCGTACCTCGCCGCCGCGCATCACGGCGGTCATCCCTGAAAGGGTCACGCCATGCGTGCACTCGTATCACTTTGCGCACTTGTATGCGCCACACTCACCGTCGGTGCTCAGCAGCGCATCACCACACCACGGCAGCCCGTTCGGATCGTTCAGACAGGCAACGCTGTGCACGTTCTGTGCGCTCGTACGGATCTGAACTTCAATGGGAACTTCGATGATGGAGATGCCACTGCTCATTGGATGACAATTGATGCTGCCACACGTCTGGTCATCCGAGAATCCGGTTTTGGGTGGGGTTCAGTGACTGTTCAACGATTTGGGGTCTCACCCGAGCTGGGAACATTCGATATCGGTTTCAACGATGAAGTGTATCGCTTCTCAATGGCTACGCAGACGAATTCTGATATTGTCTTCAGCGGTCCGAATTCATCAGTCTCCACTTCCTCAGATGGCAAGACTGTGTGGGTTGCACAGCGTCCGAACTTCACCGACCCCGGCTCTATCGTCGAGGTGGATGTGGCCACGAGATCGTCGAACTCCTTCCCGGCCGGACCCAATCCGCAGGCCCCCTTACAGCACTCGACCGAGCAGGGCAGCGGACTGGCGGTTCTGAACGAAGGGACCTTCGGAGGCGGAAATGGTTCTGTGGATCTCTGGACAGGCTCCGGCTCGGCGCGCGAGCGCACGTCGATCACTGTTGGTGATACGCCGAATCATCTTCTCATCCACGGCGAGCGCGCCTACGTCACGGTCAACGGATCACACACGATCGTGGTTGTCGACCTGGCTCGAAAGTTGGCAATCGATACGATCCTCGTGGGTACATCCGGCTACGATGGTCCGCGCGAGTGTGCCATCGACACAAGCGCCTCGGATGGGATCGATCGACTGTTTGTGTCGACCTTCAGCTCGGATGTGCGCGTGTTCGATCTTTCGACCGGACAGCTGATCGCAACGCTCGACCCCGGTGCAAAGCCGGAGGGGCTTGCCGTGGTGGGTAGTGAATTGTGGGTGACGCGAACCTTCGTGGCAGGGGGCTATGCGGTCACCAGCGACGTCGCAATCTTCCCCGTAACCACATCAACGTCGGTCGCGGAAACCCGCTCATCAACATCGCCATCGGCCATCATCGCTATCTCCGGCCAGGCCCACCTTCCGTTTGCGATCGATAAGGACGCCACGATCACCGACATGACGGGCAAGACGACGCCGATTTCCGCCGTAGTTTCCGCCGCGCAGATCGTTGATTGTCACAACTTGCCGGCCGGAGTGTACGTTGTGCGCAGCGGAGCACAGACGGCCACCATTGTTCGATGAAGCTTCTCACCCTCGTCGCCTGCGCCATGCTCGCCCCCTTGCTGAGCTTGGCACAAACCACAACAACTCCTTCAACTCAGCAGCTCGACGTTGATCTGCGCGCCCTTCGCGCACGGTGCATCGGTCCGTTCCGCGGTGGACGTTCCCTTGCCGTAGCCGGGCATGCGGATCTTCCGAAGACCTACTACTTCGGCGCCACCGGCGGTGGCGTGTGGAAGTCCGAGGACGGCGGCGAGAACTGGAAGAGCGTCTCCGACACGTCGTTTGCCACCAGCAGCGTCGGAGCGATCACCATCGCCCCGTCGGATCCGAACGTGGTCTATGTGGGCATGGGCGAAACGGACATTCGCGGCAACATCTCCCCCGGTGATGGGATGTACAAGACAACCGATGGCGGCCTTACGTGGAAGCACATCGGACTGCGCAACGCACAGATGATTGCCGACGTCGTTGTCCACCCCGATGATGCCGATGTGGTCATGGTCTCCTCAATGGGCAACGTCTTTACGGCCAACGCCGATCGCGGAATCTTCAAGTCCACCGATGGCGGCGCAACATGGAAGAAGGTGCTCTCTCGCAATGACTCAACCGGCGGGATGACGCTGAAGATGGACCCAAATAACCCACGCATTGTTTATGCCTCGCTCTGGCAGGCCTATCGCAACGCATGGAGCATGAGCAGCGGTGGCAGCGGCTGTGGACTCTTCAAGAGCACCGACGGCGGCGATACGTGGAAGGAGATCACCACGAATCCGGGTCTGCCAAAGGGGCTCATCGGTAAGATCAACGTGGATGTTTCCCGCGCGCAGCGCAACCTTGTCTGGGCAATGGTAGAGAGTGCAAATGGTGGACTCTTCAAGAGCACCGATGCCGGCGCTACGTGGTCGCGCACAAGCACCTCTGCCGAGATCCGCCAACGTCCATGGTACTTCAACCATGTCTATGCCGATCCCCTCGATGCCAGCACCGTCTACGTATTGAACGTTGGCTGGCATAAGAGCACCGACGGTGGACGCACCTTCTCGGGCATGCCTTCGAAGCATGGCGATCATCATGATCTGTGGATCGACCCGCGCAACTCGCAACGGATGATCCTTGCCGATGACGGAGGCGCCTCGGTGACGGAAGATGGGTGGAAGCACCTAACGGACCTGGATCTGCCAACGTCGCAGTTCTACCACGTCAGCGTCGACACGCATTTCCCTTACCGACTCTATGGTGCCCAGCAGGACAATACCACGTGCTCGATTCCGAGTCGCGTGATAGGGGGCTGGTCCATCAACCGCGACGACTGGTATCCGGTTGCCGGCTTTGAAAGCGGCTACGTGATCCCCCATCCTACGGATCCTGACATCACATTCGGCGGTAACTACTCGGGATACATCGGCAGAAAGTCGCGTCTGCTGAATCAGGAACAGGACATCAGCGTGTACCCGAACAATCCGATCGGTGAAGGCTCGAAGGATCGCGGCGAACGCTTCCAGTGGACCTTTCCGCTGGTGTTCTCGCCCCATGACAACTCCGTCCTCTACACCACCTCGCAACACGTGTGGCGCAGCACCAACGAAGGCATGAGCTGGACGAAACTCAGCGACGACCTTACGCGCAACGACACAACAAAGCAGCAAGCCTCCGGCGGTCCGATCACCAAGGACAACACGGGCGTGGAGGTATACAATACCATCTTCACCTTTGCCGAGTCACCAGTCCGCAAGGGCGTTCTCTGGGCCGGCAGTGACTGCGGCCTCGTCCACATCAGCACCGACAACGGTGTCACGTGGAAGAACGTCACACCAAAGGGTCTGCCCGAGTCGCTCGTGAGCATGATCGCCCCTTCCCCATTTGACGCAGGCACGGCTTATGCCGCTGTAAACCGCTACAAGCATGGCGATGACGGCGTGTACATCTTCATCACCACCGACTTTGGTGCAACGTGGAAGAAGTCGACCACAGGCATTCCGCAGGGCGCTTACGCTCGTGTTGTGCGCGAAGATCCATTCCGCAAGGGGCTTCTATATGCCGGCACCGAGCGCGGTCTGTACATCTCTCTCGACGCCGGCACAACATGGAGCAGGTTGCGTCTGAACCTGCCCCTTACTCCCATTCACGACCTCGTGGTGCATCCAACGGAGAAGGACCTCGTGATCGGCACGCACGGACGTTCGTTCTGGATCATCGATGATCTGACGCCGCTCCATCAGTATGCTCCCAATCCTCGCAAGGATGTTTCGGTTCATACTCCACGTCATGCCTACCGTGTTGGAGGGGGCTCGTGGTCAGCCCCCACGATGGACGTTGGTGAGAACGCCCCTAACGGCGTCATGCTTCACTATACCCTGCGTGACACTTCGTCGAAGGAACTGAAGCTGACGATCCGTACCGAGAAGGGCGACAGCATCGTTACGTTCTCAAGCAAGGTCGATCCAAAGGGCGAACCGTTCAAGGTCGACAAGGACTTCCATCTCGACTCCCTGCACCGTCCATCCTCGGAAGCACTCACGCTCTTCAAGGGGCTGAACCGCTTCGTATGGGATATGCGCTGGCCTGGAGCCGAACCACTCGAAGGTGCCCTGCTCTGGGGCGGAGGCACCGAAGGTCCAACGGCCGTGCCCGGCTGGTACACCGCCACCTTCGCACATGGGTCAGACACACAGACCGTGCGCTTTGAGATCCGCAAGGACCCACGCCTGAGCACCGGCATCGACGACCTGCAGGCGCAGTTCGATCTGCACCAGACGATCAACGCCAAGCTCACCGACGTGCACAAGGCCATCAAGCGTCTGCGCGACGTGCGCACCACGCTCAGCGGCCTGGGCGCGCGCTGGAAGGACCTCGACACCAACCGCACCAAGGACATCACCAAGCTCAGCAAGTCGATCACCGACTCGCTGACGTTCATCGAAGAGAACCTCATCCAGACAAAGGCCAAGGCATTCCAGGATCTTTTGAATTACCCGGTGAAGCTCAACAACAAGATCGCCTCGCTCGCCTCCGTCGCGTCAAGCGCGGACCGACGTCCAACGCAGCAGACGTACGATCTTTTTGCTACGCTGGGCGCAAAGGCTGACGAGTTTCTCTCTTCGCTGCGCTCGATCGAGTCGAAGGAGATCGCCGATCTCAACACGCGCATCAAGGGTCTTGATCTGCCGGCAGTGCCAGCCCCTTCCAAGGACAAGTGACAGGGGGCTCACCACGCATGAGAACGAGCGCGCTTGCGCACCTGCGCTGGATCGCACCGTTGTTTACGGTCATCACCTGCACAATCTGGTGGGTAGATGCTCCCGTGGCGCAGTGGATGCATGCCAACACAACTGCGTGGATGCGCATGATCGGCACCGCACTCGACCATGCGGGTCAGTCGCACTGGGTTCTGGGGTATTGCCTGTTGGTTGCACTCTTCACGTGGCGCACACGCCGTCGCGTTGCCACCGATCATCTTTGGTGGTTTTCCGCCGTGGCCGCCTCCGGCATCATTGCCAACATCATCAAGGTCCTTGCCGGACGTCCCCGTCCGCCCCTTGCCATTGAAAGCGGCATCGTAGCGTGGGATCCTCTTGCGTGGCATGTCGAGTTTCTCTGGAACTCCTTCCCCAGCGGCCATGCCACCACCGGACTCTGCATCGCCATCATGGGCTCGGCACTCTACCCTCGTCTGTCATGGCTCTTCTGGCCCCTCGGCGTATCCATCGCCCTGGCCCGCGTCGTCCTCAACGTCCACTACGTCAGCGACGTCATGGTCGGCAGCTTGATCGGAGCCGCAGTAGCGGTTATGATGAAGCGAAGGATGTCGGATACCATGTAGGGGCGAGACGCATGTCTCGCCCGCGGGGCATTGATGATAAATGCAAAGAGGGCTTGCCTCATTGTCCCAGGGCTGAAGCCCTGGGCAGTTATGCTAGACCATGGGTAGCAGCGGTGATGATTGTGCTGACAAGGGCTTCGCACATTTTCCCAGGGCTTCAGC
>VERF01000033.1 GCA_018882895.1 Candidatus Kapaibacterium sp. | reverse complement strand
CACAAAGCCTTTGCGCGTTAAGGTGGAGCGCGAGTTCACGCGAGCAGCACCCGGCGGTACCGGGTACGCTAAGTGTGCCGGCAACTATGCCGCGGCAATGTATCCGACCAAGTTGGCCCAGGATGCGGGCTTCGATCAGGTGATCTGGACCGATGCAAAGTCGCATGAATACGTCGAAGAATCCGGCACCATGAATCTGATGTTCTTTATCGACGGCGCACTCGTGACGCCGCCCACGGGTGATACCATCCTGAAGGGCATTACGCGAGAGAGCATCATTCAGATCGCGCGTGACCTTGGGTATGACGTTGTGGAGCGACCTGTTTCGGTTGATGAGCTCGGTGAAGGCATCGCCTCCGGCCGCGTGACCGAGGCCTTTGGCGCAGGCACGGCTGCATCCGTGGCACCGATCGAAACAATTTCCATCGATGGACAGGAACACAAGCTGAAGGTCGATCCTGATTGCCGGATGTATGCTCTGAAGTCAAGACTCAACGACATTCGTTTCGGTCGCGCAGAAGATGTGCACGGCTGGATGACGATCGTCGACGGCACGGCACGATAGACCATACGTGTGACCATGGACGCAGAGACCAAACCACCGGTCATCCTGCCTCTGCAGTACGTCAAGGGGGTGGGACCACGTCGTGCAGAGGCGCTTGCCAAGGAGGGCATCGTCACGTACGCCGATGTGATCTACGCCGTCCCACGGGCATACATTGATCGCACGGTGGCCGAGAGCATAGCCGGACTCCGTGAACGCTATCGTGCCCCCGACATTTGGTCGGGCGATGCCTCCCAGGCCACGAAGGTCACCTCGCAGATCACGCTTGTCGGCACGGTCATGCGCATCGAGAAGAAGACAGTAGGCAAGGGGCGTTCCATGCTCGTTGCCGTGCTGAGCGATGAATCTGCCGCAACCATGCAGCTTGTATTCTGGAGCGGACTCGGCTACTACGAGCGCGTCCTGAAGGCGGGCTGCATGTACGTTGTGCATGGTGTTCCGCAGTATGACCCCAAGTGGGGCACCCTTAGCATGCATCATCCGGAGATCGAAGAGGTCCACGACGAGGAGATCGAGCAGTACCGCTCGGGCAGCATCCTGCCACGCTACCGCATGACGCAGGGAATGAAGTCGGCCGGTCTCACCATGCGTCATCTTCGCTCGATCGCCGATCATGCTCTTGAAAGGGGCTTGGCAGAGATCGACGATCCGGTGCCCGATGAACTCAGGCGCCAGCACGACCTCATGCCGCAGCACGAGGCACTCCGGCAACTGCACATGCCCGAATCCCTTGCGGCCGTCGAACGTGCCAAGCGGCGCATGAAGTATGAAGAGCTCCTGGTCTTCGAAACGCACCTTGCCGCCCGCAGATCGTCACGCCGCAGGCCCGAGCAGGGCCTGCCGATGAAGGCGCAAAGCCCCCTGGCCCGAGCCATCATTGATTCGCTTCCGTACGAGCTCACGTCGGCCCAGAAGCGGGTTATCCGCGAGATCGTGGGCGACATGACGTCGGGCCTGCCGATGAATCGACTTCTTCAGGGCGACGTCGGATCAGGCAAGACCATCGTTGCTCTGCTGTGCATGCTCAGCGCCATCGACAATGGGTATCAGACCGTGCTGCTTGCTCCCACAGAGATCCTTGTTGAGCAGCATTATCACAGTCTGACAAAGCTTCTTTCCGCAGTCTCGGACGTCACGGTTGCCCAGCTGGTCGGAGCCCAGCGCAGCGTCGCCCGACGCCATGCCCTGGAACTGATTCGTACCGGGCAGGCGCAGATCATCGTCGGCACGCATGCCCTCTTCGAGGCCGAGGTTGAGTATCACAAGCTCGGACTCATCGTCATCGACGAGCAGCACCGATTCGGTGTGGCGCAGCGCAAAGAGCTGCGCAGGCTCGGACAACAGTCACACGGGGAGACCCCCAGAACTCCGCACATCCTTGTGATGTCTGCCACGCCGATCCCGCGCACGCTGGCCATGACGCTCTACGGTGACCTTGACGTGTCGACGATCGACCAGCTGCCGGCCAATCGCAAGCCCATCATCACGCGGCTCGTCTTCGAGTCGTCCCTTCCCGAGACGTTTCGATTCATCCGCAACGAGGTTACCGGCGGACGTCAGGCCTACATCGTCTATCCGCTTGTGGAGAAGAGCGAGAAGGTTCAGGCCAAGAGCGCCGTGGAGCATTACGAGTGGCTGCGCGACCATGTGTTTTCCGATCTGCGCGTGGGGCTCTTGCATGGACAGATGACCTGGGAGGAAAAGGAAGACGTCATGCGGTCCTTCCTGCATCGAGAATACGATGTGCTGGTTGCCACCACCGTCATCGAGGTTGGCATCGATGTGCCCAATGCCACGGTCATGCTGATCGAAAACTCCGAGCGTTTTGGTCTGTCGCAGCTTCATCAGCTCAGGGGGCGGGTTGGACGCGGATCCGATCAGTCGTACTGTTTCTTGGCCACCAAGGACAACTTCCGCTACCAGGTTACGCGCAGCTCTGCGGCCGAGGACGCGCTGGCGGCCGTTGTTCGGCTGCGCACGATGGAGCAGACCACCGACGGATTCAAGGTTGCCGAGGTCGATCTCAAGCTCCGCGGTCCGGGCGACGTAATGGGCACGCGTCAATCGGGCATACCCGAGTTTCGATTCGCCGATCTTGTGGCAGATGCGCAGATCATCGCTCAGGCGCGGACCGATGCGCACGCCCTCATGGCACGTGACCCGCAGCTGCGCGCTCCGGAGCATGCGGCACTGCGACTTCAGGTTGTCAAGATGTTCGACGACGGCGGCCTCATCACCGTGGCGTAGTTTTGCGTGCATGTCCAGCCAGCCCCTTACCACCGACTCATTGAACGTTAACGAGATCTTCACCTCCATTCAGGGGGAAGGCACTCGTGCAGGTATGCCATGCCTGTTCATTCGCTTGCAGGGGTGCAAGCTGCGCTGCGTCTGGTGCGACACACCCTATGCGCTGGATCACCGGCAGAAGGGGCGGATTATGACCGCCGAGGATGTCAAGTCTACGGTCGAATCAGCCGGCGTGCGGTTTGTCGAATTCACCGGTGGTGAGCCCCTTGAACAGCCGGCTGTGCTGCCGATCATCACGTCGCTCTGTGATGACGGCTACACAGTTGCCATCGAGACGGGAGGACACGTCGATATCTCCGGGGTCGACCCTCGGGCCATCTGTATCATCGACGTGAAGTGTCCGGACTCGAAGATGGCCTCGCTCAATCGACTCGAGAATCTCGAATCATTGCGCCCGCAGGACGAGGTGAAATTCGTCATCGCCTCGCGCGCTGATTACGAGTTTGCGCGCGACGTCGTGCGCCGCTACGACCTGCCCAGACGCTCGGCAGCGGTCTTGATGTCATGCGTCTTCGATGCCATCCCGTTTGTGAGCCTCGTCGAATGGATCCTTGAGGATCGTCTCGATGTGCGCTTTCAGCTGCAGATGCACAAGTTCATCTGGTCACCCGAAACCAGAGGTGTCTGACGTGAGAATCAGATCCCGATCGGCTGTGCATGTTCGTCTGGCCGGTGCTCTTGTAGCGCTGGTGATTGCAGCGTTCAATGCTCGGGCGCAGGACGAGCCTGCGTCGCGTGTGGCCCAGCCCCACCCGTCATGCAACTCTTCTGCCGACGACTACGCTCCCAGCTCCGACGTCGATGGTGTGTCGATGCTCTTTACCTCTGAGCGCAATGGTGTTGCGCAGACGTTTCGGTGCGATTCCGAGGGCAACGTGCAGCATCTGAGTGGCACCGTGAACGCGAGTGGGAAGGTTGGAGCGTACGTCAACGTACTGCCTTCGGGAGAGGGCCTTGCAACGATCTACCGGCCGGGAATTCGACAGTCCTTTGCATCGATCACTACGATCGCCCGCACTTCGGGTGGACTGGATATGGGCTCGCCCCTTGACGTGGCCAATGGAGAGTTCTTCACCTCGCAGGCGTCGATCGCACCTGACCGATCACGGATCATGTTCGTGAGCAACAGGGAAGGGGGCGTCGGTGGACTCGACATCTGGATGCTCGAACTGCGTCCGGACGGAACATGGTCCGAGCCCCAACATGGTGGCGAGGCGATCAATTCTCCCGGGGATGAGATCTCTCCGGTACTGATCGCTCCGGATACGTTGCTCTTCGCGTCTGACGCCATGGGTGGCCAAGGCGGACATGATATCTACATGTCCTTGCTGCGCGGCGGACGATGGACCGATCCCGTGCCGATGAGCATGCTCAATTCCGCTTGGAATGATACCGACGCATCGCGAGGAAGTGACGGCACGTACCGCTTGGCAAGCGACCGTCCCGGCGGGCGGGGCGGCTACGATGTATGGATTGTAAAGCCCGAGTGAGGCGTTAGCGCGTCGACCAGCTCTTGGCCGTTTGGATCAAACCAGGCACTGCCTGAACCGGCGTGCCGAGGAAGCCGCCGATGATGCCAAGATTGATCACTTCTGCCTTTTGCTCCATCTTCACAACGCCGAGCTTTTCTGCGAACCAGTAGGTACGCACAAGCTTGATCGGCAGTGGCAGTTGCGTTGGGCCAGCGGCAAGAAAGAGTGTTGCATTGAGGTCGATCTGCGACTTCTTCGTCTTGATGCTCTGACCATTGAGTGTCACCGTCTCATCACCGAGCGACTTGCCCGTGAAGTTGAGTGTACCCGATACCTTGTACTGCGGCATACCCGGGAAGTCAAACGGAAGGACTGTGTCCTTGAGCGCCGTCCATGTCGAGTTAGCAAGGTCGTTGATCACCACGTTCTTGCGGCCGATGTTCAGCGCGAACGATTGAATGTTGTAGCTCAAACGGAAGCTCTGCGTGATCTTGCCGCCCAATTGAGACAGCGTGACCGTGTCTGTTGGCTCGTTGTTGACGAAGACATGCGAATTCGTGCTGTAGAACGGCTGCTTGGTCGACGTGGCAGGGTCGACCTGCTCACCTGTCTGTGAGCTGACAACCACGCTGCTGTCATCCGCTGCCGGCGTGTTGGTTGTTTGCTTGGTAGCGGTATCGATGGCAACCGTGATGTTCGAGTACGTCATGTACGAACCGTTGACGGTATGCACATAGGCGGGATATGAACCCGATGGAGATGTCGGCTCGTCCGATGAGCATGAGGCGAGAACGATAGCGAGCGAGGCAAGGCCGAGTGTGGTGAGCAAACGCATGCTGGAGGCTCCTGAGATCAGGTTGGGGGTAAAGGTGACGGAGCGGAGGGCGAGGGACTCGAACCCCCACAGGATCTCTCCCGGCTGTTTTCAAGACAGCTGCAATACCATTATGCGAGCCCTCCGTCGCGAGAGCGATGCGAATCTACGAAATGTCCGGACTCACTCCACCGCCTCGTCATAGCTTGTTCGAGGTCGGCTATACGCGGCGGCATCAAGTCCTAGGAAATCCATAACGGACGTGGCGAAAATCTGTTGCTTGGTTGCCGGAGAAACATCGGACATCTGTTCGATGAAACGTCCATGCTCGAGATCGCCAAGTGGAAACGGATAGTCGGTTCCGTAGGCGATCTTTTCCGGCCCCATCAGAGCGAGCAGATAGCGAAGTGCATCGGCATTATGGGTGATCGAATCCACCCAGAAGCGTCCCACATACGAGGCCGGATCCTTTGCGCCGTTCACAGCGCACAGGTCGGGTCGGGCATGGAACCCATGCGAGATACGTCCGAGCGTAAAGGGAAACGAGCCCCCTGCATGAGAGAACATCACGCGCAGTCTCGGAAACCTGTCGAACACGCCACCGAAGATCATGGACGTCATCGACAACGTCGTTTCGGCCGGCATACCAACGAGCCACTGCTGAAAGTACCGGGATGTCCGCTCGGCGCCCATCATTTCCCAAGGGTGCACGAAGATGGCTGCTCCCAGACGCTCGGCTTCAGCCCAGAACGGGTCGAGCGAAGGATCATCCAGATTCATGCCGTTGACATTTGTGCCGATCTCGATTCCGGGCATCTTCAGGGGGCCGACGCAGCGTTGCATCTCAGCGATGGCCATGCCCACGTCCTGCAGCGGCACGGTGCCAAGACCGATGAACCGCGTGGGGTGGTCGGCCACGACCGAAGCCAGGTGATCGTTCAGGAACATTGACCAGTCCAGGGCATCGGCCGGCCGTGCCCAGTAGGAGAACAGCACCGGCACCGTGCAGAGCACCATCACGTCGACCGCGTGCGCATCCATATCGCGCAGGATCGCCTGTGGACTCCAGCAATTCTCATCAATGTCGCGGAAAAAGACACCGTCATCGCGCATCATGCGCGCTTTGCCGGGAGCATAATGGTCGAGCGTGATAAACCCTCCATATCCGTACCGATCCTTCAGGGAGGGCCAGCGTTCGGGGAGGATGTGGGCGTGACAGTCGATTTTGAGCATCGACATCACACCTTGGCAGGCGGTTCGATGACCGTGCCACAGTTCTTGCAGGTGCGATGGTCCATGTTCGACCAGAATCGTTCGAAGATCGGTGGGAGCTGCGTAACGATGTCGGTCAGCGGCAGAAACTCCTCGTACAACTTGGTGCCGCAATTCTCACAGAACCACATGAACGCATCCAGCTCTACGGCCTCTCGCTTGCGCTCCACAACCAGGCCCACGGTGTCGGCCGGACGCTGGGGAGAGTGGGGCGTGCGTGGCGGCAGCAGGAACATGTCGCCCGCTTTGATATGCATATCACGGGGCTTACCATCATCAATGATCTTCACCGTGATGTCGCCCTCAAGCTGGTAGAACAGCTCTTCGCCTTCATTATAGTGATAGTCCTTGCGTGCGTTCGGGCCACCGACGATCATGACAATGAACTCCGTGTCCTCATACACTTTGGCGTTGCCCACCGGAGGCTTCAGTAGGTGCCTGTGCTCATCGATCCACGTTTTCAGGGGGAAAGGGGCTTGTATAGCCATTTCGGGTCCTTTCGGAGTTGGTAGCTTTGCGGGCAACAAAGCTACAAACCGGAGCCAAACACATGAATCTCGATCTGACGGGCAAGACCGCACTGGTCTGCGGAGCATCCAAGGGTATCGGACGTGCCGTGGCCGTCGAACTTGCCACCAATGGCGCTGCGGTGATCGCATTGGCACGAAGTGCTGATCTTCTGCGGACCGTGGTCGAAACCTTGCCGTCGCCAACTGGGGCACGTCACCATGCGCTGGCGGTGGATCTTGGGAACGAGACCGAGTATCTGAACGGCGTGCAAAACGTTGTGGATATCGTTGGTCCAATCCACATCTTGGTCAACAACACTGCCGGACCCGCGGCCGGACCATTACGACGCAGCTCTGTTGCAGATCTCATGCAAGCTTTTGAAAATCATATACTTGTAGCACATCGGCTAATGTCGGCTTGCACACCTCTGATGGAGCGCTCCGGATATGGACGAGTAATCAACATCGTTTCCACATCTGTGAAACAGCCCATTGAGGGACTCGGAGTCAGCAACACCATTCGTGGTGCCATGGCAAGCTGGGCCAAGACCCTTGCCGGCGAACTTGGACGTCATGGCATCACCGTGAACAATGTTCTGCCGGGTGCAACACAGACCGAGCGTCTCGAAGCGATCATTGACCGGAACGTTGCCAATTCCGGACGCAGTCGAGAGGAGATCGTCAGCAGCATGGTGGCGGAGATCCCGCTGGGACGTTTTGCCCTGCCGGAGGAGATCGCCGGAGCTGTTGCCTTCCTGGCGTCACCTGCCGCTTCATACATAACCGGCACGAGCATCCTTGTCGATGGGGGACGCACAAAGTCCCTGAGCTAGACGAAACCGATATCCACATAATCCACAACTAGTGGATAACCTGTGTGCAAATCATCTTTGCGTGCAGAGTTTCCCACTTGCATAGGCCTTGTTTGTCCACTACATTTGTCAGGCCTCTAACTCGTTGCGAATATGAATGGATATGTTCATTTGTAGGTTTGCGGTGCGAGTCAAGACGGCGACGAAAACAGTGCTTGTCAACAGATGTGAATAACCATGTGAAGTTATTCACGTACATGGGGATTTCGGTGGCCAGTAAAACACGCCAGGTGGATACGTCGCTAAGACCTGAGCGGAGAACCTCGGGTCTGATGATCTGTCTTCTCGCTTTGGTTTTCCTGTCCTTCATGGCCACACAGTGGAAGGACCGCCAACGAATTGACGGCATTGAGGTGATAGGTGCGACGGGGCTTAGCCGACTCTCGGTGCAGCGTGCCGTTGATTCGGTCCGATTTCGCAGAGCACGCACGATCACATTGGCTAACGTGCGCCAGGCGGTAGAGAGGATTCCGTACGTCAGAAATGCATCGGTGTATTTCTCGGGCGTCAACGACCTATGTGTCGATGTGACGGAGCGGTTGCCGGTTGCCCACGTGGTGCGTTCCGGTGGTGTTCTGCGATACATCGATGATCTGGGAACGGTCCTGCCGATCGTGCAGGAGCGCACAGCTCACAACGTGCCGATGCTCCATGGCAAGGGCGGCATCGTTCTCGGGGAGAATGAGATACGAGACCTTGCAGCGTTGCTTGCAAGCGCGTGCCGTGTGCTCGATTCACGTTTGTATCAGTCAATCTCTGAGCTGACCTATGACCGCGTGGCCGGTTCGGTCGATGTTGTGACCGACGATGCCGTGTGGCACCTAGGAAGGATCAAGTCGAACAGGGCCATGGAGGCTTTGGCTGACATGAACGTCTTCTGGAAAGATGCTTCGGCATCCCTTCGACTTGCCGGGGTCCACGAGGTGGATCTTCGTTGGCGGAACCAGATCGTGCTCCGCTATCGCAATGAACGTGCGCAGACTACAAGCGGGGGGGCGGCAGTATGAGCAAGCAGACGGTCCATGTTGGCCTGGACATCGGGTCGACAAAGGTTAGCGTAATCGTCATGGCTCATGATTCGGCCACCGGCAGCGTCGAAGTGATCGGCGCCGGTGTGGCTGAGTGCGACGGACTAAAGCGTGGCGTCGTCAGTAACATTAACAAGACAGCCGAGGCGATCCGTGCCGCGGTCGATCGTGCCGAACAGACGAGCGGATACAAACTGGGGCCGGTTGTGGTGGGCGTCAGCGGCGAACATGTCAGCACGTTCACAACGCGTGGCATCGTCACGACGCGCACCTCTGAGATATCTGACGGCGACGTAAGACGTCTGCATGACGAGCTCGCCCAGGTGCATGTGACGCCCGACAGAAGGATCCTGCACGTCATACCGCAGGACTACCTGATCGACGGTCAGGATGGAATCACCGACCCGCTCGGCATGAGCGGTCGTCGCCTCGAGGCCAACGCATTGGTCATAACGGCCAGTGCTTCGGCCATTGACAATGTCTATAAGTGCGCCGAGCGTGCCGGGCTGCATGTCGATGCGGTCGTGCTTCAGTCGATCGCCAGCTCCTATGCCGTGCTCGACGACGCAGAGCGTGAGGTCGGAGTTGCCGTCATTGACATTGGCGGTGGCACGACTGACATGGCGATATACAAGGACAACGTGCTTCGTTATGTCAGCGTGATCGGCATAGCCGGTCAGCGTGTGACCGACGATATCGTTGCCGTTCTGGGAATACGCAACACGGACGCGGAGTCCATCAAGGTTACCTACGGGCACGCCATCAGCGAGAGCATCTTGCGTGACGAGCACTTTCAGGTCCCTGGAATTGGTGGACGCACACCGACCGAGATCTCGAAGTCCATTCTATGTCAGGTCATCGAGCCACGCATGGAGGAGATTTTCGATTTCGTACTCTCCCGCATTCACGAATCGGGAATGTCTCATCAGCTGGCTGCCGGAGTTGTGCTCACCGGGGGGTGTACCGAGTTGTACGGCTCCGAGCAGCTGGCCCAACGCACGTTTCGTTTGCCGGTCAACAAGGGACTACCGCGCGGCTTCAGTAATGACGGCTTTGCGCGAGAGGTCACCACCCCATCAAGAGCCACGGCGATCGGTCTGGCACTTTACAGCATCAAGCATCACCAAGAATTTGTCTCAGATACAAATGACGACCCACAACCAGCTCAATCTTCGAGCGCCGCTCCGCAGTCAGAACCGTCGGAGGTTCATGTTCATAAAAAGGGAGTCGTTCAGCGACTCAAAGACTGGTTTGAAAACTTCTGACGCGTTATTTTCATGCAACATGACTGATTTCCGGGGGGAATGATGGCAATCGAGTTGGATATTTCAGCTCTTACGTCCGATGCGCGAATTCGCGTGGTAGGCGTGGGCGGCGGCGGCGGCAATGCTGTCCGCACGATGATCGCCCGTGGGCTCGACGCAGTCGAGTTCGTTGCAGCAAATACAGACCGTCAGGCTCTGATGAGCAATCCGGCAGGTATCAAGCTCCAGCTTGGCAAGGACGCCACGCGTGGTCTTGGCGCCGGGGCTGACCCGAATAAGGGGCGCATGGCGGTTGAGGAAAGCATCGACGATGTGCGTGATGCGCTCGCCGGTAGCGACATGATCTTTGTGACCGCCGGAATGGGTGGCGGCACAGGAACAGGCGCTGCACCGGTGATCGCCCGCATTGGTCGTGAGCTGGGCGCTCTTGTGGTGGGCATTGTTACCAAGCCCTTTAACTACGAATCGAAGCGCCGGATGCTTGTGGCCGAAAATGGCATCAAGGATCTGCGCGAACACGTCGATGCGCTCATCGTGATCCCGAATCAGCGGATCCTGACCGTGGTCGACAAGAACGTGACGTTTGCCAATGCGTTGATGATGGTCGATAACGTGCTCTACAACGCAACGAAAGGCATTGCCGACATCATCTCCGGCGTCGGCTACATGAACGTCGACTTTGCCGATGTCCGCACCGTCATGTCAGGAATGGGCGACGCTCTGATGGGTATTGGCCGAGCCAGTGGAGAGCACCGCGCAATCGAAGCTGCTCAAAACGCTCTGAATTCGCCGATCCTTGAAGGCATGTCGATCTTTGGTGCCCAAGGCCTGCTGGTCAACGTGACAGGGGGCTCAAGCATGACGATGTTCGAGGTCAGCGAGGCAGTTGCAGCCATTGAACAGGCAGCTGGTGATGAGGTCAATCTGATCCACGGTGTCGTCATCGACGAGCGCATGGAAGATGAGATCGCCATCACGGTTGTGGCCACGGGTTTCCACCGTCAGCAAGAAGAGAAGAAGGCCCCTGCGGTCACCGTTAACGTTCCTACGAGCATGCCGACAAGCATGCCAATGAGCATGCCGACGATCGAGATCGTTCGGCCACAACCGGAACGTGACGTCGTAGTCGAAGCTCCGGCTTCCAGCCCGGTCGCCCCAACACCGTCAGCACCGTCCGATATTGATGTCAACGACATCAATGTGCCAACGTACCTGCGCCGCCAGCGTGAGCGCGATCAGGACCAGCGTCCGCAGGCCGGAATGCCGCACACCGAACCACCGACGTCCGGTTCAGTGCCCGTGAGCCAGGCCGATTCGTCCTCACAGCCGCAATTGCGCCGAGCTGCCGCCGGAAGCCAGCCAGCGTTCCTGCGGAAGATCATGGATTAATTACAGAACACAATGCCCAACGGGCGAGACTGCGTCTCGCCCCACTTCCCGCGTAGCGTCCCGTCGCAAACTTCCCGCTGGAAGCGTCCCGCTGCGAAGCAGCTTCCCGCTGCAAAGCAGCTTCCCGCTGCAAAGCAGCTTCCCGCTGCAAAGCAGCTTCCCGCTGCAAAGCAGCTTCCCGCTG
Organism: Candidatus Kapaibacterium sp.; assembly: GCA_018882895.1. GTDB lineage: Bacteria > Bacteroidota > Ignavibacteria > Kapaibacteriales > Kapaibacteriaceae > UBA10438. The sequence continues at coordinate 17,473 of VERF01000033.1, read as the reverse complement.
CGAAGCAGCTTCCCGCTGCAAAGCAGCTTCCCGCTGCAAAGCAGCTTCCCGCTGGAAGCGTCCCGCTGCCTTCTCATCATGCATTCGATGGATGGTGGCCAACAGCGCTATGGTCATCCCGCACTCTGCGAAGCAGGACCATACCCAGCAGCAGGAACACGATCAGAGACAGCAGGGCGTAGCGGTAGCTATTTGTCAGCGACAGGACGATACCGAAGGTCAGGGGGCCGAACCATGCGGTGCCCTTATCGCTGATTTCGTACAGCGAAAAGTACTCTGCCTCGCGTCCATGAGGGATAAGGCGCGAGAACATCGATCGGCTGAGGGCCTGCGAGCCCCCTAACACGATGGCAATCACGACTGCCAGAAGATAGAACCACGAGCCGGAGGCCGGCATGATGTATGCGAAAATCAGTGCTGCTGCCCATCCGAGCAGGCTGATGGTGATGGCGCGCAAAGTTCCTACGCGTGAGGCCATGCGTTCAAAGAGAAGAGATCCGGCGATGGCAACGAACTGTACCAGAAGAATTGCCTGCGTCAGAACATCCAGTCCAAGTCCAAGCTCCTGGCTACCGTACACGCTGGCCATGGAAATGACTGTTTGGATGGCCTCGTTGTAGAGAACGTAGGCCACAAGGAAGCGCGCTGCCTGCGGATGTTGCTTGACGTGCCGAAGAGTATCGCGCAGCTGCGTAACGGCTGCGCCAACACGGATCTTGCCAACCGTTCGGCGAAGGCCCGCAAGAAGTACAAGCGGAATGATCGTAAACACTGCCCACCAGAGGCCCGTGCTGGCAAGGATCATGCGGATGGTCCACGACTTCTCATCACCACTTGTTGCGGTCTTGAACCAAAGCAGGTGCAGCAGAAGCGCAATTCCGCCACCCAGATAGCCGAATGCCCAGCCCCGTGAGGAGACCTTATCGCGCTCGTCTGCCGCAGCAAGGTCGTTGAGAAAACTGTTCGCCACGACGATACTGGCGCCGAAGCTCGCGTTTGCAAGGATGAAGAGTCCGGCGCCGACGAGATAGGAAGTTGCATCATGCTGGACGACAGAAAGGGCGCTCGTTGCTGCTGCGCCAATGAACGCCGTTAACGCAAGCAGCTGACGTTTGCGGTGAGACGCATCGGCAATAGCTCCAACGATCGGCAGTAGCAGAAGCTGCATCATGACCGACGCCGATACGCAGAACGAGAACCACGAGCCGGGATGGAGTGCAAGACCCAGTATGCGCAAGTGTCCATCGACGGCCGCATGCTCTGCTACTGAGGTCAGATATGGGCCAAAGAACACCGTGACGACAGATGTCGTAAAGGCGCTGTTGGCAAAATCATAGAAGTACCAACCGAGACGTTGACGGGATAGCGTGGACATGGGCCGAATATACGTCCTTCATTCTGGCATGGGAGCCCCCTAAATTGCGGGTTCACCAGAGCAAGGACATTACATGCACGTGCTTGGACCAAGCAAGAACTTCCTGGCCATCGACCCGGAGTTTTCGTCACTCGAGTCGGCCGCGATCGCCATCGTGTCGGCCCCCTATGAACACACCGTCAGCTATGGCGGAGGTGCAAAGGGTGGACCCAAGGGGATCCTAAAGGCCAGTGCCTACGTGGAGTTCTATGATGACGAGACAGATCGTGAACTGTGCTTCGACAAGGGCATCGCCACATTGGCGCCGATCAAGTTTGGCAAGGCCATAGACAGAGCGGCGCTCGACATGATCGAGCAGCAGGTTGACGCGCTGCTGGAGATGAACAAGTTCGTTGTCACCCTAGGGGGCGAGCACAGTATCTCAACGGCGCCCATCGCGGCCCATTACCGTGCATTCCCCAAGATGAGCATACTGCACTTTGATGCGCACTCGGATCTCAGGCAAGAGTATCAGGGCTCCCCATGGTCGCACGCCAGCTTCATGGCGCGCGTTGCCGAGTTCTTCCCAACCAAGAGCATCACGCAGGTGGGCATCCGCGCCCAATGCATCGAAGAGGCGCAGTTCATTCGGCAGAAAGGCATCAACACATTCTATGCATCGGCAATTCGGCGCGGCCTTCACGGTCAGAACTGGCAGAACACCGTTGTCGACTCGCTGGCCAAGGATGTGTACATCACCTTCGATGTGGATGCATTTGACCCGTCGATCATGCCGGCCACGGGTACACCCGAGCCGGATGGCCTGATGTACAGCGAAACGATCGACGTCATCCGCCAGATCATTCGCAGCGGTCGACGTATCGTAGGCCTCGATGTGGTCGAACTTGCACCGGTAAAGGGGCTTGCCCATCCGGATCTGACCACGGCACGACTTATCTACAAGATCCTCAACCTTGCTTTCACACCACCGACATCAAAGAAGAAATGAACCTGCAGCACGAGATCGAACGCCTCTATGCCTTGGACACTGCCGAGCTGAAGTACGACCCGCTTGTGGGCGACGTTTGCTCGGAGGTCTTACGCAGTCTCAACCATGGTCTGATACGTGCCGCCCAGCCCGATGGGGCAGGGGGCTGGCAGGTTAACTCATGGGTCAAGCACGGCATCCTGCTGCTGTTCCGCATGGGCAAGATGGTCGACATGTCGAGCAACGATATCTTCCGGTTCTTCGACAAAGACACGCTCGACACGAAGCGCATCACCATTGATGACGGCATAAGGGTAGTCCCAGGCGGATCCACGATCCGCACCGGAGCCTTCATCTCGCCGGGCGTTATCTGCATGCCCCCTATGTACATCAACATTGGAGCATGGATCGGGGCTGACACGATGGTGGACTCGCATGCACTCGTTGGCACGTGCGCACAGATCGGGTCGAGAGTTCACATCAGTGCCGCCGCTCAAATAGGGGGCGTATTGGAGCCTGCCGGAGCGCGGCCCGTGATCATCGAAGATGAGGTCCTTGTTGGCGGTAACTGCGGCGTCTATGAAGGCGTCCGCGTATGCCGGCGCGCCGTCTTAGGAAGCGGCGTGATCCTGAATGCCTCCACACCGGTGTATGACCTGGTGAATCAGGCCATCCTGCGCAGCACGTCAGACAAGCCCCTTGAGATTCCCGAAGGCGCCGTCGTTGTGGCCGGTGCACGCACCGTACAAAGCGAATGGGGAAGTCAGCACGGCCTATCGGTCAGCACACCGCTGATCGTAAAGTACCGCGACGAAAAGACCGATGCCAGAACGGCATTGGAGGGGGCTCTGCGCTAACCAACGACCGCGTCAGCTGAGCGTTGGATCACCCTTTTCGCGATTGAGGCGCACGGCCTGCTTGACCAGGGCTTCGAATGCTTCACGGTTAACGTCCTTTGCCGAACGCAACGTCATGCTGCGCATCATCGTCAGATCACCGGAAAGGAGCCCGTCAGTGTCGCTCAATTCAGTCCCACGCCAGAAGCCGAAGATGATGTAGTCCTTGTACGCTTTGAAGAAGCACACCGGACCGTTGGCGCTGAAGACTGGTTGTGACCACATGATCGACTCTTCGGCATCGGGTGCTACGGAGCGAACGATACCGCGAAGCGTGGTCAGGACCTCTTTCTGCCAGCCGCGATGACCGTTGACGTACTGCTCAACAGTGGCAGCGCTCACAGGTACATACTGCGGTGCCTCTTCCTTCTGTTTTGGCGCGTCATTGAAGTCGCCCCGCGTCTGACGGCGATTCAGAACAGATCCGCGTGGTGGACGTTCCTTCTTCTCACCACGTGGCTGGTCTGCACGCTGAGGCTGACCGGGACGTGGCTGGTCTGCACGCTGAGGCTGACCGGGACGTGGCTGTCGTGGACGATCCTGAGATTGAGGCTGAGACGGAGACTGAGGCTGAGTCGATGTTTGGGCAGTCCCCTGAGGGGCCTGACCTTCGCGGCCTTCACCGCGACCGCGGCCGCGGTTGCGGCGGCGGTTGCGTCCGCCGGCCTCGCCCTGCTGGGCATCAGGTGAACCGCCAGATGGTGAGGCACCACCGGCAGGGGCGGGCGCCTCGGCGCGCGACTCGACTCCGTCGCGCGTTCCGGGTGCTTCGGCCTGACGTGGTGTTCGTTCCGGTCTTTCGGTGCGGCCTTGTTGGCCGTCTTCTCGACCGGGAGCATCGGAAGGCCGTTTGCCGCGCCGGCGACGGCGGCCAGAACGACCTTCACGGTGCTGTGCGTCGTCAGATGATTGCTGACTTGGTGCTGGTTGCTGTTCTTCTGCGAGAGTCATTTGGATCGTGCAGAGGTTTCTGTTACGATGGGCAAATATAGGTAGGTCAACCGCTGGAGCCCCAGACGTGGGATCATCCTTCGAAAGGATGATCGCGCACGGTCGGGATTCGCATTCTGATGAGCTTCTCGATGTCACGCAAGGAGTTCCTGTCCTCCGGCGTGGCCAACGTCACGGCAATGCCGCTGCGTCCGGCACGTCCGGTTCGACCAATGCGGTGCACATAGGTTTCAGCCGCTTCCGGAACATCGAAGTTGACAACATAGGGAAGCTGTGCAATGTCGATTCCGCGGGCTGCAATGTCGGTGGCCACAAGCACGCGCGTGCGACCTGACTTGAAATCCTGCAGTGCCTTCTGGCGAGCCATCTGAGACTTGTCGCCGTGGATGGATGCGACCTTCAGCCCAACCTTCATAAGGTCCTTGGTGACGCGGTCGGCTCCACGCTTGGTGCGCGTGAAGACCAGAACGCTTCCATCCATGTCCTCTTCGAGAAGGTGTGCAAGAAGTGCACGCTTTCGATCACGCTCGACGTAATACAGTCGCTGATCGACCATCTCAGTTGTCGTGTTCTCAGGTGCTACTGCAACGTGAACAGGATCTTTCAAAAGCGAGTTGGCAAGGTCGCGGATCTCCCTCGGAAGTGTTGCCGAGAAGAAGAGCGTTTGACGCTGCGCCGGGATGAGCTTGACGACCTGACGGATAGAGGGCAGAAAGCCCATGTCGAGCATACGGTCTGCCTCGTCCAGCACGAAGGTGTGTACGTGCGAGAGATTCAGGGCGCGATGTTCAACGACGTCCAGAAGACGTCCGGGCGTTGCAATGACGATGTCGACGCCACGGCGGATCTGGTCGATCTGCGGGCGAATGCTCACGCCGCCCAGAAGTACGACGCTGCGAACCTTCAGTCCCTTTGCATAGGAACGAAAGCTCTCGTCGATCTGTACGGCCAGCTCACGCGTTGGCGCTAGAATAAGCACGCGAGGACCACCCCGGAAGGGGCCTTCATTGTGCAAACGGTGAAGAATTGGCAGTCCGAATGCGGCCGTTTTGCCTGTTCCGGTCTGTGCACATCCGAAGATGTCACGTCCGGCCAGCACAACGGGAATGGCCTGCTCTTGAATAGGGGTGGGTTGTGTGTACCCGGCAGCGCGAACGTTCGATTGAACCTGCTCGCAAAGCTGCAACTCGGTAAAGGTCATAGACCTGTCCTCAAGTGGTGGATGATGATGAATCGGTCTCCATCTCTCGAGCCGAATGAGTCGATTCGGCTTCAATGCAACCGTGATTCACCAAAACACCGACGGGGAACAAGGGGGCACAGAGAAGAAAATCCGTGGTGCCAATAAGCACCGTGTCAACGTGGCCGAAGTATTCGACCGGTGCCATTGACGCACAAATATACGAAGAAGTGTGGAAGATGTGTGGAAAACCACGCGATCTCTGTTATCACCTCAATCTGAGCTATCGTCAATGTGAAAGACATGAAGCACCCGGTGAAAGACCGGTGTGATCACGATGGCCAAAGCAATTAGGAAGACCAGACCCGCGTAAAGCGCATAACATCCGGCGAAGATCTTCCCGGCATCGCTCTGAGGCATGTTGACGGGTCCCATGCCGCCGAGGATCATTGATGCGTTGAGAAAGGAATCCTCCCAAGAAAGACCCTCGAACGCCGCGTAACCAATCATTCCGATGACGAGCGACGCTGCGATCAGCACGCCCGACGCAGATACGTGCACGACCACCCTGCGAACGAACGCCGCTCGCGATATCAACGGGGATGTTTGACGCTCATACATGGGCAAAGGATGAATGAATCGTCACTCGTCACTCGTCACTCGTCACTCGTCACTCGTCACTAGTAACTAGTAACTAGTAACTAGTAACTAGTAACTAGTAACTAGTAACTAGTAACTAGTAACTAGCAACTCTCTTCCTCAATTCCTCATCGATCGCGTCGAGGAATTCTTCGGTGTAGAGGTAGTGCTCGCCGTGGTTTACCTTGCTACCATGGATGCAGACGGCCAGATCCTTGGTCATGCGGCCGCTTTCGACCACTGCGATGCAGACTTCTTCGAGGGTGTGACAGAATCTAATGAGCTCCTGATTCCCGTCCAGCTTTCCGCGGAACTCCAAGCCCCTTGTCCAAGCGAAGATCGAGGCAATTGGGTTGGTCGATGTTGGCTTGCCCTTCTGATGATCGCGGTAGTGGCGGGTGACCGTGCCGTGGGCGGCCTCGGCCTCCATGGTGCGTCCATCAGGGGTGACAAGGGTGGAGGTCATCAGGCCGAGTGAGCCGAATCCCTGGGCGACGGTGTCGGATTGGACATCCCCGTCGTAGTTCTTACAGGCCCAAACGAAGTTGCCGTTCCACTTCAGAGCGGCAGCCACCATGTCGTCGATAAGACGGTGCTCATAGGTGATGCCCAGTTCTTCGAAGGTCGACTTGAACTCCGCATCAAAGACTTCCTGAAAGATGTCCTTGAAGCGGCCATCATACTTCTTCAGGATGGTGTTCTTGGTGCTCAGATAGAGCGGCCAGCGCTTCATCACGGCCTGATTCATGCATGCGCGTGCGAACCCACGAATCGATTCATCGGTGTTGTACATGGCAAGAGCCACGCCGTCACCCTTGAAGTTGTAAACTTCAAACGACTGCACTTCACCACCGTCCTCCGGAGTGAAGGTGATCGTGAGCTTACCCTTGCCCTTGGTTACGAAGTCGGTGGCGCGGTACTGGTCCCCGAAGGCGTGGCGTCCGATGCAGATCGGCGCGGTCCAGTTCGGCACAAGGCGTGGCACGTTCTTGCAGACAATCGGCTCGCGGAACACCGTTCCGTCGAGGATGTTCCGAATGGTGCCGTTGGGTGACTTCCACATCTTCTTAAGCTTGAACTCCTCAACGCGTGCCTCATCGGGAGTGATGGTCGCACACTTGATGCCGACACTATACTTCCGGATCGCTTCAGCCGCATCGATCGTCACCTGATCGTCGGTCGCATCTCGATTCTCCATGCCAAGATCGTAATACTTGATGTCAAGCTCGAGGTAGGGAAGGATCAGCTTGTCCTTGATGAACTTCCAGATGATGCGAGTCATTTCATCGCCGTCGAGTTCGACGATGGGATTGGCAACCGTGATCTTGGCCATGAACGAGAGGAGAAATGTTTTAGGAAAATCGTCGACGAAAATACGGACTTAGTGGGTGCTGAAACTTCTAGCAGCAGCTAGACCGGAAAGTGCGGCCCCTTCGACGCGAGGACCTCCGAAGGCATCGCCCGCGATCACCAGACCGGGATGACCCTGTGGCGCGAGGTAGGGGGCTGAGTGCTGCCGTTCGGGGCGACTGAACTTCCATCCGTGGATGGTGGCATCGATGATGTCGCATCGCAGAACATCATGCGTGGCGGCAACGAGCATCTTCAGCGTTTCAGTTCGATCATTATCCCAGTGATGAAGTGCAAACTCAGGAGTCGAGTGAATGGTCAGACACGGCACTGGAGAAACACCCTTGGCGTAGTTGTCCGAGATCAGCGCAACAGGTGATGGAGCAGCCGGCGCAAGGGGGCGGTCAAGGCGAACACTCAGTGGATGCGCAAGCGTCGCCATGACGGCGAAGCATCGCTCATACGTCAGGTCTTCGAGAGCCTGGCGGTCGTCCGTTGCCAGGACAACGCCCCCTGCATCGATCAGCGCCAAAGACTGAGCAACGGGGGCTGTGAGAATGCAGTGATTCGCCGTCATGACGTTTCCGTCGGAGCAGTGCACATGCCACAGCTCATTGTCATATGATACAGAGGTTACCTGCACGGACGTGCGAACGTCGAGCCCCTCGGATAGGTATTTCGGAATCGACGTCATGCCGAGCGTACCGCGCCAGCGAGGGTATGGGTCCTCATCTGTACCGCCATACCAGATCGTCGCGTGCGCGTTCCGCTGACAGTCGGAAAGAACCGCACGGAACCAGTCAGACCGGGTGGTGATGAATTGGGCACCATGATCAAACACTGCATCGCCGATTCTTCGCGTTGCCATGCGTCCGCCAATGCCACGCCCCTTGTCAAGAACAATAACGGAGTGTCCGGCGTCATGCAGATGCCGAGCTGCCGTCAGTCCGCAGATACCTGCGCCGATCACGATGTGATCGTGAGCAATGGCACCATCAATGATCATTCAAGAACCTCTTCCAAGATCATCTGCAGGGGTAGGGCAGCATGGTAGTATTCCATCAATCGATCGATGCACTTCTTCGATGTGAAGACCGAACGTGGAACATCGCCCCACCAGTAAAACTGTTTGTTGTACATCAGCGGCTCTGACCGCGCGGCCTCAGCGAATTCTTTCGGGACTGTTTTGGCCACATCGCCTCGGATCGATCCGAAATGTTTCACGAAGGAGGGCTCTGAAAGCGCCGCGTGCACCTTCGCTCGGTCATGCATCAACAGGTCGCGAATACAGTCAAGCTGCTGTCGCTCCGGCTGATACGAGCCCCCTGCCACGGCCCCGGCACGGGCACCAACTTCGATGTAAAAGCCCGGCATGCCGACGGTCTTGCGTCCGAACCGACTGATATGAGCTCCCATAGCGGTCTTGTATGGCGACTTATCCTTGCTGAACCGAATGTCACGATTGATGCGGAACATCGCATCACGCGGTTCGACCTGCAGTCGAGGTTCGATCTCTTGTATCCGTGCGATCAGCGCTGCCGTCAGAGCACGAAATGGTTCACGCACATACTTCTCGTACGTGGTGCGATTGGCATCGAACCACACCTTGGTGTTGTTGTGCTCCAACTCTGCGAAGAAATCGAAATACGTGTCTGTTAGCATGGTGTTAGCATGGTGATATCATGGTGACGAGGGGACGAATGTTCAATGATCGAAGAGTCGCCTGACCTTGTCCTGACAAATGGTCTTGAGCGCCTTCGGAGCAAGGATGGAAACGACATCTGCCCAGGAGACGATCCATGAGACCAGCTCGGCCGACAAAGGAACGGTCAGCGTCAGCTCCAGTGATCCGTTTCGACGGCGGCGAATCTCTTGCGATGGATGCCACTGCCGCGATGCAAAGAAATCAGCGGCCGATGCATCAATCTGCAAGCGCACAGTGCTGATGCTTCCGTCATAGACGCCGAACCGACCGCTGCGATAGCGCCTCTCATCGAATACATGCAACGTGCTCGACACATCGTCGGCACGCTCCACGCTCTCGATCCGGTCTGCCGCCAGGGTGATATACTGCTTGTGCTTCGGATGCCAAGCGGCCACATAGAGACGGCCGGCATGATTGATCATGCGGCAGAAGCTCACCACAAAGGTCTTGCATTCATTGCCATGGATGGACCGGTACGTCACTCGGTCCCAGTGCGGATCGGTTATCGCAAACAGTATCTGCTCCATCACCTTATCATCGACGGCCGTGGCGTAACGTCCGGGCGAGACATCAACCACCGACTCCTCGCGCAGAAATACAGTGCCCGGCGCCAGACGTTCCAGCTTCTTTTGAAGTTTCACCACATCACGCTCAATGCGCGTAGATGTGAACGCACCCAACGCCCCCTTCAACAGATGAAGCGATAAGACCTCGTTGCGAGAGACGGAAAGGGGCTGAAGAGACCGAAACGTCGACGGGATGTACCACCTCAGACCACGCCCATCACGCTCACATACCAAGGGAATCCCAGCCTTCTCGATCGACCGCAGGTCCCGCTGGATCTGCCGCTGCGTCACCGCCGGCGATTCTTCATCAGTTGTCTGCTCGATGATCTCCGCAGTTGACAACTTTCTGCCAGAAGAGAGTAACGAAACAACTTTCAGGCAACGGATAATGTGTGCAGACATACTTTCAGCTGATTGCAGCAGTAGCACATACAACGTTTGTGCCGCCACATCGATGGAGAGCAACTGCCTGAGTACCCTCAATCCTCACAGTGGCCGTTCCATTTGCAACATCACTGAGTCCGCAGGTCGCCAAGCATGTCGTCATTGGGCATATGAAAGAACTGTGCTCTTAATCTGTTCCTGAAACTGATAGAGGTCATCGTTGCCAGTGATCTCATGTTTCATCTCGTTCTTTGCAGCATCGATAATGCCTATGTACTTTTTCGTTCCATTATACCAAAGTCGACAAATTGGCTTTCGATTATTGTCGTCTAGCAGCAATGAAAAGAATGTCTGCTGATCGCGGTATGTTACCCGCTTTAGATCAACTGTTCCGTGGAGCATCGATCGGATTATTATGTATCCCTCAAGCTCCTCCTGAGTCGTTGTAATCTTGTTCTTGGCGTCTGGACTATCCTCAACTTGCTTGACTACTGTAGACTCAGATTCGGCGCGTTCGTCCTGCGCCTTCATGGCAAGTTGAAGCCGCTCATTAATGAGCTCATTGATGTAGTTCGCGAAGGTCTGGCGTACCAAATCCCGAAAACGATCTAATACCTTCTGAGTAACAGTACTGTCATACACCAGTTTCGCAAAGTGACGCGTGAAATCATCTGATGGTTCCGTTATCTCGCGTTGGACGACTGCTCTCAGCTCAGACAGATACATCAAGACCTCCGCGGTCTCGGAGATCTCTTGAATGTTGAAATAGCTCTTATGGAACTTCTTCAGCTGTTCAATCTGCTGATCCCGAATCGAATCGATCTTGAACTCCAGAAATGGCTTTTCATCCATCTTATTCGGCTCGACAAGGTCGCTGTAGAACCGGAAGGTGATTCCGTTGGTGAGTATGCCGAACTTGGCCTTGGAGACATGGAAATATCTCAATAGCTGACCGTCATGAACATCCAAATTCTGAGCATGATGCTTGCACTCTACAAGGATAACGGGCTGTCCATTTTGCATGATCGCGTAGTCGATCTTTTCACCCTTTTTCGTTCCAATATCACTAACGAATTCCGGCACTATTTCCAGCGGATTGAAAACGTCGTAGCCCAAAACCTGAAGAAAGGGCATAATCATCGCATTCTTTGTGGCCTCTTCGGTTAGAACATTGTCTTTGAGTCGAACAATTCGCTCGGACAACTGACGGAGTTGATCCTTGAAATCCATGGTTGCAATCCCAATAGTGTTATTTGATTCGTGAGCGAATATAGTACATGACAATTGCTGGAAATGAAAAGGGCCAGGGCAGGACATGTGACATGATACGTCGCAGGTCGGTCGATATTCGTATGAACTACGGTCAATTTTTACTAACACAAGGAGTATTGAAATGAAGAATCTCTACCTGCTTGCCTTAATCATGGTCATTAGTGGATGCTCAACGGTGATTCACCAACATAATCTGGCCTGTCACAATCGAACACGAACGCAGATAGTTCAGAGCGCGACAGCGGTTCTCGTTCAGAGCGGTTTCACCATTAAGTCCGCGGACACCGTTTTGGGACTGATACAAGCTGAAACACCTGACGAGGCGCGCATAGGTGGTTATCTAGAGCATCGAGTTTGGCAAATAATGATAAAGCCGCGTCTTGAAGGGCACAGTGAAATTAGTTCTCAGGAAAAGGAATCTCTTTCCAAACCCCAGGGTGCAGCATCAATGTACCTCTTTGCTACTGCAAAGTCCGTTCTGAAGGGTACAAATGTCTTTGGAGCGACAACCGGGACGTCAGAGACATACTACCACGATGGTGTGAGCGAGTCTTGGAACTGGTACTGGGACGTGCGTCGTGGACTTGAAGAAATCTGCGGTGCCAGGTGCATCATCTCCAAGCGCAGTGTCAATTGAGTAGCATCAGGAAATTCATACAATTCTGGAGTCAGCATCGTCTGAGGATTAGCGGGAGCACGTATCGCACATCAGTAAAGCGCAGCGCCCACATTTCTCGAAAAAAAATGGCTAGATGTTTTGGAGCGACACGTTACGTCGCCTATGACAAGATATTGCATATCCATTCAGTCTCATACAACTGTTGACGATAAAGTATCGTTAGTGGAGGTATGCAGAGTGTCGTGTCTCTGTCGACGGCGCAGCGCAGCTAATGCAATGCGCCGTTGGCTTTTCCCAAAAACGCCAACGGCACCCCGAGGGATGCCGAAGAACGCGCTCAACTATTCTCGGTGTTGGGAACGGAATATCCGTTGAGCTGAATGGAAGATCGTCGTGTAACATTTGGAGCATACTTGAATGCAACCAAATGAACATCTGCAAATATCGGATGAGCGACGCTGAAAACTAACCTAGAATTGTCCCCACTAACACAATCACCGGCGATGAGTTACGTAACTTCCCATACATAGGTACGAATTCGCTGCTTTGTAACGCACCCCACACTATGGCAATTCGTGTGTACATCATCGATGATCACCCGTTGATCATCGACGGCTTACGTTTGAATTTTAAGAGCCACGATCGCATTTCGATCGTAGGCTCGAACACCGACGCGCGCATCGCACTCGATGACATCAATGCTCGACGTGACGAGATTGATGTTGTCCTGCTTGATGTCTCCACGCAGAAGTCATCTGGTTTCGACATCTGTCGGAGGCTGAAGGAGGAAGGGAGCCGTCCGTACGTCATCTTCATGACGTTCTGGTTGGACGACGTCACGCGAATGCATGTGGACCGATCGGAACACGACGGTGTAGTGCTGAAGAACGATGCCATCGACTACGTGGCCGACGTTATCACGCGTGTTTTTGACGGGCCGCGTCCGGTTATCCACGAGGCTCTTTCAACCGAGCCCACTACGCCGTCCCCGAGCATACTGACGCAGGCAGAGCTGAACGTTCTGTACTACATTGCCGTCAAGGGGCTCACCAGCCGCGAGATCGCCGAGGTTCTTTCCAGGAGCGAAGAAACGGTCTACAAGCACCGCAAGAACGTCATGGAAAAGCTTGGCATCCGCAACGTGCAGGGGCTTGTCTGGTATGCGATGGCCATCGGACTCCATCAAAGGCCACCAGTGGCGGATTGATCCCGCGCGACCGAACTGATACTAGTCGCCGGTCTTTACGTCTTCTGCTTCTTTTTTTTTGCGGCAGGGAAGAGGATGTTGTTCAGGATCAGCCGGTAGCCCGGAGACGTCGGATGAAGCTTCAGATCCGTTGGCGGGTCTCCGACGGCGTGACGATAGTCCTCCGGGTCGTGTCCGCCATACCAGGTGAACGTGCCACGCCCAACGTTGCCGTGGATGTAGCGCACCTGGTCGGTGCCTTCGCGTTCGGCCAGAACCAGCACGGACTTCTTGATCTGTTCCTTGTGGAAGGCCGTGGTCTGTCCGAGGAAGCCCTTGATGACGTTCACGTGACACTGCGTGAGCATGGTTGGCACGGGGTCGTACTTAGCTGAAAAGTCGAAGAGCGTAAAGTAATCGCTTGATTCGGTCTGCAGTATCATAGTGGCATCCACATCAATGGTGGAGTACTCGTACTGCAGCGGATTCATCACAAGCTTGAATTTGTCGAAGGCGAAGCACCGCGAGTAGTCAAGCTTTTCATTTGCCTGCATATCCATCGGATCACCGTCGAAGATCTCGGCACAGATATCCACGCCATCAGCTGCCAGGGCGATATCGTATGTGTCGGTTGCCGAGCACATGGCGAACATGAAGCCCCCTTGCGAGACGAAGTCGCGGATCTTGTTCACGACAGCCCGCTTGAGTTCACTCACCTTGGCGTAGCCGAGTTTGCGTGCGGTGTTTTCCAGCAGGGCTACCTGCTGAATGTACCAGGACTCGCCGGCGGAGTTGGCATAGAACTTTCCGAACTGTCCGGTAAAGTCTTCATGATGAAGATGCAACCAATCGTACTCGGAGAGCTTTCCTTTGATGACCTCTTCGTCCCAGAGTTTGTCGTACTTGACCTCTGCATACTCCATTACCAGCGTCACGGCGTCATCCCACGGACGGAACCCCGGAGGGGCATAGACGGCGATACGGGGGGCTTTCTCGAGTCGAACAACGTCCATGTTGGTCTTCTCGGACTGAACCTCCGCGTAGATAGAGGCGGTGGTGGCGCCATCGATGGTCTCGAAGAACACGCCTCGGATCCGACACTCGGAGGCGATCTCTTCCACGTAGTCGGTCACAAAACTTCCGCCGCGGTAGTTCAGCAGCCAGTCCACTGGCTGGTCGCGCGTCAGGATCCAGTAGACGATTCCGTAGGCCTTCAGATGATTGGTCTGCCCAAGATCCATGGGGATCATCAGTTTCTGTGCCTGAGCGCTCAAGAGCGTCAGCACGAGCAGAACGAGTGTGGAACGGAGTCGATTCATGTGGCGTTGAACTACGAATCTACGGAGGACATATTGCGTTGCGGTTCGGTGTCGCTTGCCGATCCGCTTGGAAGCACGATTTTCGTCCGAACTTTATGGGACTTCTCAGCGCCGCCATCATCATTACCCTTTGGAGCGTCCACCTCTGGTGGATGCTCGTTCGTATGCCTTTTGGTAGCGGATCGATCTTCGATGGAGTGCACGCAGCCGTTCACATTCTGATCCAGGGATATCTTTTCACGGGGCTTTTCATCACGGCCCACGATGCGATTCACGGCACGGTTTCGCGCTCACGTCGCATCAACACCATCATCGGCACGGTCTGCGCGTTGCTGTTTGCCGGACTCTCGTATCGTCGGTTGAGTCAGAACCATCACCTGCATCATGCTCATCCGGCGGATGATGAGCGTGACCCGGATTTTCACCCCTCGAACAGATTTCTGCCATGGTTCAGCGCATTCATGCGCCGCTACGCCACCATTTGGCAGTTCGTTTTCATGGGTGCGGCGTTCAACATTCTGAAGATCTGGATACCCGAACCGCGTCTGTGGCTGTTCTGGGTTGTGCCGGCGTTTCTCGGGGCGCTGCAGCTGTTCACCATCGGAACGTACTTGCCGCACCGCAAGCCCCATAGTCACGACATGCCCCACAATGCCCGGTCGATGAGGCTCAACCACGCCTTGGCGATGGTATCGTGCTACTTCTTCGGCTACCATACTGAGCATCATCTGTCGCCCGGGACGCCGTGGTGGAAACTCTGGCGGGTGAAAGAACAACGTCAGGGGGCTATGCATGACCATCGTGGGGGCGAACTTTCGTAGTTTTTCCGCCATGTCCGTTACCGTATCCGTCACCAACGCCTCGGGAGCCCGTTATCGGGGTCAGCAGGCCATGATCACCAGCGTGGAGAAGGCGCTGAAGGCCCATAAGATCAAGCATGCCCGCATCGACATCATCCTTTTAACGGACAGGCGGATTCGGACGCTCAACAAGCAGTATCTGCAGCACGATTATGCCACGGACGTGTTGACGTTTCCGTTGGAAGACCAGCCGTTGTACGGCGAGATCTACGTCTCTCTTGAGACCGCCAGACGTCAGGCAAACGAATATGGCGTCGGCGTCGTCAATGAGCTCGCCCGACTGGCCGTGCACGGTGCTTTGCACTTGCTCGGCTACGACGATGCAGACCCTGCCGACCGGCAGACGATGCACACACTAGAAGACAAATTCATCGCATCCACCCAAGGCCTATGACCAATTCATACTCCGTCGAACGCGTCATGGATGTCATCACGTTCATCATGAGCGTTCAAGAACCCGGGTCAGCTCTCTCAGCATTTGACACAAAGGCGCTCAAGACCTTCGGGTTCTCCGAGGCCGAGATCGCCGCCGCCCTGTCATGGCTGATGGAACGAGCACGCGTCACCGACGACGACTCGCCGGGCCGCTTTCGCATCCTTCACGGCATCGAACAGAACATGATCACCCCTGATGCTTGGGGCATGCTCATGATGTACCACGAGATGCGCTTCTTGAGCACCGACGACGTCGAGCAGATCCTCGAACGCGCCGTCATGCTCGGCATGGAACGCGAAGTCGACGTAGCCGAAATCAAAGCCATCATCGCCGCCTACGTCCTCTACTCAGCCACCCCCTCCAGCTCCAATCGCCGCATGCTCATGGGAGATGAGATGGTGAATTAGACAGGTACTAGTTACTAGGTACTAGTTACTAGTGACTAGTTACTAGTGACTAGGTACTAGGTACGAGTTACTAGGTACTAGGTACGAGTTACTAGGTACTAGGTACGAGTTACTAGGTACTAGGTACGAGTTACTAGGTACTAGGTACTAGGTACGAGATACTGGTGTGCAGTTGAACTCCAATATCGCGTCACACACATTCGATGAATTGTCACTAGTAACTAGTAGCTAGTAACTGGTAACTAGTAACTAGGTTTGGCCTCGTAGCTCAGTTGGATAGAGCGACGCTTTCCTAAAGCGTGGGTCGGAGGTTCGAATCCTCTCGAGGCCGCAAATTGGTTTTAGGTGATGGGTTTTGGGTTTTGGTTGCTGTTCTCCGCATAACTGCCCAAGGCTTCAGCCCTGGGTTCGGGAACATTGATTTGGGAGTGAATTGCTGGGTTCTGTTTGATTGCTCCAGTTTCCTTGTCATAGGGCTGAAGCCCTGGGCAGTTTTGCAACGAGCCAGCGTACAAACTTTCAATTGGCCGAAACGTAAACTTTCAATTGGCCGCACGGAACCTCGCTGCCCCCTCGCTGCGCTCTGGGTTTCAGCTCTGAGTTTCAGCCGGAATGACGGTGGCCGTCATCAGTCATCAGTCATCAGTCATCACTCCCCAGTCATCACCATCTGACTCGCCCCTTGAACAAGCACCTGTTGCTTGAGCAGTTCTGCGTTGGGGTTGAGGAGTTCAATGAATCCGTTTGAGGATATGCCTGTTTGGACGCTGTGGCGGATGAGGCGATCGGGAGTGCCGGTAAACATGAACGTGAGTTTGCCGTCGCGTAGGATGGCGTCCTCGGATACGACCCACGCGGTGCGTGGACGCGAGTGAAGTATTGCGCTGAGAGACGTGCCGGGCGTGAGGGTGGCATCGTGCTTGATGAGATGGGCATGGACTGGGACGGTTCGATCTGAGCGTACCTCTCTGCCAACGAGCTTCACGGTTGCCATGCGCACGGAATCTGGGGAGTTAGTGATGCGCACCACAACGGTGTCTCCAACAGCAAGCTGTGGCACGTCTCGCTCGAAGACGGCAAGTTCAATGTGCATGTGATCAGTGTCCACCACCTGCAGCACAGGCGTGTTGGGTTGGATGTAACTGCCAATGTTCGCAGCGATCGAGGTCACGTAGCCGTCGATAGGGGAGGTAAGAGTGACTGCTCGCGAGAGCGTTGACTCGCTCAGGGATGAGGCCTTAATGTTGAGCAGCGCAAGCTTTTCGGCAAGCCCCTTGCGCTGAATGCGAAGGGTGGATACCTCGGACTGCGCACGTTCGAGTGACTTGCGTGGGTTGACGCTGTCGCGTGATAACAGGGTC
>VERF01000032.1 GCA_018882895.1 Candidatus Kapaibacterium sp. | reverse complement strand
GTTCGATCGAATCGGGATCATCGCCATCGGCGAAGCGGACATCAATGCCGAGTCTCGGCAGGGCGACCTTGAATTGGTTGTAGGTTCCACCGTAAAGAAGCGACGTCGAGACGATGTTGTCGCCCACTCCGGCAATGGTCGTTATGGCCAGGAACTGAGCCGCCTGACCGCTGGCAACCGCCAGAGCTGCCTTGCCCCCTTCCAGAGCGGCAATGCGCTGTTCAAAAACATCGGTCGTCGGATTCATGATCCGCGTGTAGATGTTCCCGAACTCCCGCAGTGCAAAGAGGTCAGCTCCGTGCTCAGTGCTCTTGAAGGTATACGACGAGGTCTGGTACAGCGGCACAGCGCGTGCGCGTGTTCGATCGTCGACTTGATCATACCCGGCGTGAAGTTGCAGGGTATCGAAATGGTAGGTGGACATGATGTCTCCCGTTTATGATGGGTGAAGTATTTACCCCATCGACCTCCGGGAGTTGCTGCGCGTCATCACAAAACGACGAGCGCCATCCCCCGGTTGGAAGATGGCGCTCTGTGAGTTGTTTCGTTGGCTGCTAGCGGATCACACGCTGCATCTCACGCCTCCATCTTCCACGGGTATGCATACACATACACATGCTCATACACATGCTCATTGACATGGACATGGGAGCTTGCGTGGCGCTCGAAGATGCGAGCAGCACTGAAGATGTTGTTTGTGAGGCGCGATTCATTGAGTGGCGAATATAGGTTACTTCGTTGATATGCGGTGAAGGGGCTTGCCCGACTACTCTCGGATTCCCGCCAGATCCAAAAGGAATGCGTATTCAAGGGCATACTCCTTGAGCGCTTCGAAGCGACCGCTCTTGCCTCCATGCCCGGCATCCATGTTGCACCACATCAGAAGGCGGTTGTTGTCGGTCTTAAACTGTCGTAGCCGGGCAATGTACTTGGCGGGCTCCCAGTATTGAACCTGACTATCCCAGTATCCGGTCGTGATGAGGATGTTGGGGTACTTCATTGGACTGATGTTGTCATAAGGAGAATACGACAGCATGTAATCGAAATAGGTCTTGTCCTTGGGATTACCCCATTCGTCGAACTCGCCTGTCGTCAGCGGAATGGTCTCATCGAGCATGGTGTTGATGACGTCCACAAACGGCACTGCGCTGACCACTCCCTTCCATAGTTCGGGGGCCATGTTCGTGACGGCACCCATAAGAAGTCCGCCGGCGCTTCCTCCCATGGCAAAGAGCTTATCTGGCGCACAGTACTTCTCTTGAATCAAGAACTTGCCGCAGTCGATAAAGTCCGTGAAGCTGTTCTTCTTCTTGAGCAGCTTGCCGTCTTCATACCATGCTCGACCGAGCTCTTGTCCACCACGGATGTGCGCGATAGCAAACACAAAGCCCCTATCGAGCAGGCTCAGTCGAGTGCTGGAGAAGTATGCGTCCATGCTCGAGCCGTAGGATCCATATCCGTAAAGAAGTAGGGGGCTTGATCCATCCTTCTTGACGAGGTCCTTGCGGTACACAAGTGACACAGGCACAAGCGTCCCGTCTGTTGCCTTAGCCCGCAGATACTCGCTCGTGTAGACCGACTGGTCATAGCCGCCGACGACCTCCTGCTGCTTCAGGAGTGTTCGCTGCCGCGTGGACATGTCATAGTCATAGGTACTGTTGGGGACAACCAGGGAAGTGTATCCGTAGCGCAGCACCGATGTATTGAACTCCGGATTTGCTCCGACACCCATGTAGTACGTGGGGTCCTGAAACTCCATGTAATGGTCGGCGGAATTGTCCCAGCGCTTGATGTGCAACTGCGTCAGGCCGCCTTTGCGCTCCTGCACCACTAGGTGGTCCCGGAAGATCTCAATTCCCTGCAGAAGCACGTCGGTCCGGTGCGGGATAACTTCCGTCCAGTTTTCCTTGCCCGTCTGGTTGAGCGGGCATTGCATGAGCCTGAAGTTCTTGGCTTCGAGATTGGTTACGATGTAGAACTTATCGCCAAAGTGATCGATCTGATATTCAAGACCGCGCTCCCGAGGCTGGATCACGCGCAACTCGCCATCGGGTTCGTCGGCATCGAGAACTCTGTACTCAGCACTCATGGTCTGGAAACTTGCTATCACGATGAACTTGTCACTCTTGGTCTTGTAGACATAGACAGAGAACTCTTCATCCTTCTCTTCGTACACCATAACGTCTTCCGACTGCGCGGTTCCCAGCTTGTGCTTCCAGATCTGCGAGCTACGCAGGGTAACCGTGTCTTTGCGTGTGTAGAAGACCGTTCGGTTATCATTCGCCCATGTGATGCCCCCGCTGACTCCCTCGAGCTTGTCTTCGAGAAGGGTGCCATTTTCAAGGTTCTTGAACACTACGCTATATACCCTGCGGCTGACCGTGTCTTCGGAAATCCCAATTAGGCGATTGTCTTCGCTAACATCCCAACCACCGAGGGACCAGTAGTCATGTCCCACAGCACGTTCAGGGCCATTGACCAGGATCTCTTCACTGCCCGACTCCATGCTCTGCTTCTTTCTGCAGTAGAGCGCGTAGTCAGCCCCCTGATCAAACCGAGTGTAGTACCAGTAGCCGTTATCGAAGACCGGAACGCTCATGTCGGTCTCCTTGATCCTGCCCTTCATCTCCTGAAACAGCTTGCTCTGGAGAGCTTCCGTGTGGGCCATTGTGGACTTTGTGAATTCATTCTCCGCCTCGAGATAGGCCACAACGGCACGCGTCTGTTCATCGGGGCTACTCGATGCCTTTTGCCCATCAGATAGGCGCATCCAGAAGTAGTCGTCAGGGAGCTTAACCCCGTGAACATTCGTCTCATGGCTGATCTTGGGGGCGATAGGCGCCGTGCCGGGAGCGTAGGTAGTCTGATACATCTTGTTGTCCGTGTGTTGACAAGCCACAAGTAGCATGGCCGCCAAAAAGCAGAGGTGTTTCATGGGAAACCCGTAGAGTACCACGCAAATTACTGCACTTGAGCTCACCTAACCGACATCTACCGGCCTCTCAGCTGAAGAACTCCACATAATCTATCTCAATCGAGAACGGCCCTTCCTTCTTCTCATCGGTGATGATACCAAGCCGTACGATTTCCTTCAAAACACTCGCGTCCATGCCGGCGCCGGTTGGTTCACCGATTACGTATTCAGTGAAATCCCTGAAGTAGAGTGTCGCTTCCTCCCATGAATCAGCCTTCCTCGAAGCGAACTTGCACTTATAGTTCGGCTGCGTCCAATTGCGGCTGTCTTCGAGTGTGAATGCGAACTTCTGGTCGACTGATTTAAACCTGATCTTGACGCCCTTGTATGCCGACAGGTCGACGGCGCGATACTTGGTCTTGATGGAGGAGAATCCACCAAAGTTCCTGAACGATATGTCGCCCGTCAGCACGACCGAATTGCTGGTGTATGTGAGATTCGACTTTGTAACCCCACCCATGACGTTGTCGGAGAGCAGCACCCACTCTTGACTCTGATCCGGACCATTTCCGAAATCAATCCGTAGGGGTGAATTTGAGCCTGCTGATACAATCAAGCAAGCAGCTATTGCAAGGATGGCGATCATCGAATACCTCCGTTCGGTGTGGTGAATTTGGTTCGACGTAACACTCAGTCTGTTCCGCTAGTTCCAGATGATGATCCTTCATATTGAGGCGGTGTTCACCTACCCACCACAATTGAAAGATCACCGTCAGCCACAGGTGGAGATGGCGCAACCACTCTGAACTGCCAGCTACAGTTGCACAGCAGCTCCGAGACGGCCCCAGCGAGGGGCGATCCTGACCCAACCGGTCTCGATGTATTGCTGGTTCGTAATGTTGGTCACCTCAGCCGTCACAGTGACGGCACCGATCGTTCGCATGAGTCGAACGTCGTGGACGAGATAATATGTCGGATTCGTCACGCGCTCTACTACTCGTGCCATATACGACCCGACAACGTCAAAGGGAAGTTGCCACTGAGTGTCGACAATGCCTTGGAGACGCAAATTATCTGCCGTGTAGCGCGTACGACTGGGCGCGGAGTTTCGCACGGACTGGTAAACAAGGCCAATCCTCACCGATGAAAGCCACCTTGACGCTATCTGGACGTTATATGAAACGTCGAGGCCTTGAATAGATACACTCGTGATGTTCTCTGCCCGTGCATTGCCGAGAGAGTCAATAACATAGTCGATCATATTCCTGCTGTTTCGCGCATACAACGCGAGATTCAGCACGGATTGCGACGCTGAGCGCCGATATCCGATCTCAGCAGTAACTGCGCGTTCGAGATCAAGCTGTGAATTGCCCGTCGTCACAGGGTCTCGATAGTACAGGTCCGTGTAGGTTGGGATTCGTCCATTGGTTTGCAATGACCCAAAGACAAGTTCGTACACCGGTGTATCGCTCGAAATCGTGTAGGATGCATCGACACCTCCGGTTGGCAAGGGGCGCCGATCACTGTTAACGAGCACTCCTCCGCCGATGGTGATCTGCAACGCGTCAAACACATGTGAATGCTCAACAACCATGCTACCTCTTAGTCGATCATGCGTTCCGAGGTTAGAACTTTGAATCGCATCAGACCCCGCTTCTACCAGGAACGACGTTAACCCGGATGCATGCTCAAGCGTGACAAGCCCCTGTCCGGTATACTGTGATGCATGGTGAATGTTGGTATAAAATCCCGGGTCATTCCGTTTGAGTCGGAATTCATCGTCGTTGCGGCGCGCCAAAGCACGTATCGTGCAGCTCAGAACATCCGAGAGCGACGACTCTACACTCGCACCGGCGATCATCGTTGACACTCTCTCCCACTGATCCGGAAATCGTGGTGTGTAGAATCCATTCGCTCCGAAGGACTTCGTGCTGAGTCCAACAAAGGCAGAGGCTCGAACCAACTCGGTCATGAAACCACCATGATACATGGCCGTCTTCATGTCGACATCGGTCGATGGCACCCAGCCATCATGCCGCATCCACTGCGCGCTGACTCTATGTGACACTGAACCGGTAGCAAGAGATGCCGACAGTCGTCCTTCATAAAATGCAGCATCACCTCCCATGATAGAAGCGTGGACAGTCGGGGTTGCAGATGGCTCTTTCAGTACGATGTTCACAGCACCGTCCATTGCGCCCGATCCCAGCGCACGAGCGGCACCACCCTTGATCACCTCAATGCGCTCCACATCTGTCGGAAGAACCGGGATGCTGAATGTGTTGTGGCCAGTCTGCACATCATTCAGACGCATGCCATTGATCATAACTGCAGTCTGTTCAAATGTTCCACCACGTATCGATACGTCGCTCTGGACTCCCAATGGACCCCGCTGTCGCAAGTCCACTCCCGGAACATACATTAGTGCGTCGCTTACAGCTCGTATCGGCTGCCTCATAATATCAGCGGCTTGTATCACAGACATGGTAAAGGGGGCGCGCCTCGAATCCAATCGGGATGCCTGGGCAATGACTGTCACAGGCTTCATGGAATATTCGGTAGTATCACGCCTAGTCGTATCCGACATCATACCTCCCACCGCAGCAGCACTGGCCGGAGAAATCCCGGACAACAGAACCACACTCGAGACGAACGTCATGCAGAACGCTGAGATCAAGTATCTACCCTTCAATTCATGGATCGAAGAGCGCAAACTACGACGCGGCAAGGAAGGTCACTGCCCACTCGTATTTTCCGTCTTGTTACGTTGAAAACGATGTATAAGACAATCATTCAGAGAGAATCCATCAAATGATGCAGAACATCATGCTTCACTCGTTCATTGCAGCGCTAATTGTCGCATTCTCCATTCGCGCCCACGCTCAAGGCTGTAGCGACGCGGGTGCGTGCACCATGAGCAGCCTTTCTCCCAATGCTATCACAAGCTCAGATGCACCGGCTAACCGCGTTACGATTGGTTCCTTTTGGGGAAAGGCGGACAACTCCGTGAGCGTTTATGGCAGCTACGTCGAGTACGGCAGAGTACTTGGTTCAGGTGTCAGCTTCGATGCGAAGGTGACATCCATCGCGCAAAGTGGAAATGGTATCGCATCGTTTGGCCTCTCAGACCTTTACCTAAATGCAAACATCCGGCTACGTGAAAGCATGGTGCTCACGGTTGGCACAAAGGTTCCTCTATCCGATGCAGCAAGTGAGTCTAATGATCTGCCACTGCCGATGGACTATCAATCGAGTTTGGGCACGTTTGACGTGATTGTCGGGGTGAGTTACTCGCTTGGGAGCATGCAAATCGTCGCTGCTTATCAGCAACCAATGACACAGAATAGTAATCGGTTCCTTGCAAGTGCCTATCCGACAGAATCGAAGTTGCGCGAGTTCCAGTCGACGAACGATTTCCGGCGCAGTGCAGACCTACTAATCAGAGTATCTCACCCTTTCGTCATAAGCGACAGGGTGGTAGTCACTCCGAGTGTCTTACCGATCTATCATGTGGCAAATGATCGGTTCTTAGACGACCAAGGAATAGAAAGAGAGATTGCCGGATCGCGCGGTTTGACGCTGAATGCGAACCTGTTTGCTGACTATACCGTTAGCGACCAAGACGTCCTCCGAGTCAGCGTCGGCATCCCTTTAGTCGTGCGAACAGCGCGCCCCGACGGCTTGACGAGAAGCATCATTGCTGCTCTTGAGTACCGGATGGGCTTCTGATTTATCAGGCCGTGCAACGGCTTCTCTGCGCCTCGGCGTGGTCACGAACTCTCGTAACGCTGACATGAATTTCGATGCTGCTTTGGCTGCAAGAGCTGGCGCTAGGGATTGACTAGCTTTGCTTCCTACGTCCAACAATCAATGCGGGGTGCTCCAAATTGTATACGACAGCTGCGCATTGACCTTCTATCGTATTGAAGGCGCTCGGCACAGCTGGTCCGGAAGTCAAGGACAGATCTTGATCGAGATTCCACCAAAGAACATGGACATCGATGCAAGCGTGGAGATATTGAAGTTCTTCGGAACAGTGGGCACCCCAACCAGCGTTTCCGATTCACCTTTACAGCAAATTCATGCTGTCTATCCAAATCCGTTTTGGGACAAGCTATCTGTGTCAGACCTGGCGCCCTCTGACCATCTTGAGCTGTACAATTCCTTTGGTCAGACAATGTCGAGCGGCAATGACATTTAGAAGCGGGTTTCGTGTTTTCGGTTGAGTAGTCATGACAAACGAAAAAAAACATCACGCTGGTACATGATGGGGTGTAATCTGTGCTCCCTCGGGGACTCGTTCATCACGTAGAAACCACCGAAAGCTAAGGCTGGATGCGGATGAGAGTTGAGCATTGAGTGGTGAATCCAGCTGCGTCATCAACGCCTTCACCTTACGCACGGTGTTCTTTGAACAGTCCATCAACCGAGCAATCTCAGAGTACGAGAGACCTCTGTTCAGGTATCCGATGATCTCTCTGTTACTCGGCATATTCAAGAACTCTCTTGGTGATTCAGGCTAGAATCTGGTTTATGCAAGCCACGTGGATCGTACACGAACTTCTTCACGAACAAAGCAGTAAATCCACCAGCGAATGTCCAGGCAATATCCCAAAGGTCAAACCTACCGTACGGCAAGAGAGGTTGCATAAACTCGTATGCGATCATGCTTGCCACGGGTACTATGACGATCAGCCATTTCCCATAGTCGTCACGAAACAGTATCCTACCCTCTGCTAAGACCATTAGAGCGGAAATGATCAATACAGACGTCATGTTGGTGAATGAATCAGCAAAGTGCAGGTCGCATGCACCTACCGACCAAGCCCACGGTCGATACACCCAATCGAGGGCTACGTGAGTGACAGAAGCGCAACAGAGGACGAGAATAGCTGAACGGCGAAGCATGCGAAGTCTAACATACTAAAGCAAGAAGTAGGGCTCAACGGTGGCTTTTTCTTCGTGATGAACGAATCTTCGATGGAGTAAGCAGCAGAAACCTTCCAATCGAACAAATGGTAGGCTCTTATGTAACCAAATAGCAGGTTTATCAAGGGGCGAGGTCACATATCATAATGTTGACAACAACTTTTGAGCCGGCATCAATCTTGGTCTTGCGCCGTACATCCGCTTTGATTGGGACCAGATATGAGCGATGCTTGGTGTCGAACCACATAGCGGTACTCCATCGGTGGCCATTGATCACGGCTGCCACATGTAAGCGGCCCCATCCGCTCTCGCTCAGCTTATTGGTCTCGCGTACACGTCTTGAAAGTCCTTGTGGCACGGTAACAAAGTACCAACCTGAAGGGCCAGCGTGTTTCCAAACGGTAGCTGCGAATGATAGGTCTACGTTCATGAGGATGGATACAATATGGCACCTCGAAACGTATATTTTCCAGACGTGACTGTACGTCAGTTAGGATCACAGTGGGGATCGGAAAACAAAAAACCCCATCACGCTGGTCGTGATGGGGTCGTAATCTGTGCTCCCTCGGGGACTCGAACCCCGGACCCACTGATTAAGAGTCAGTTGCTCTAACCAGCTGAGCTAAGGAAGCCCGCAAAGATACGGGCATGACAGAAATCTGCAAGGGGCTTTGCAGGCGTTTAGCGCAACGGAACGAAGAGCCCTAAGGCCTGACCATCCACATGCACCGAGAAAGGATCAGTGGCGAGCACGCTGGTGTCAATCGCGATGGGCTGACCCTCGGAGGCCTCGTAGCGGCGGCTTAGCACAACCTGTCCGCGGACGTTCTGCACCTCAACGGTATGCGATCCGGCGGTCACCATGATGAGGATGCTTCCTAACATCTGACGAATCACCGGGTTCGGTTTGAAGTTCTCTGTTACGCTGCTTACGACAATGGATCGCGGCTCGCTTGTGGCCGCACAGCCCCCTTCATCGGAGCGCGAAGTTGTCACACGATAGCGTCCCGTGCGCCGTGCCACGTGCACACGCTGACTGGCGCCGGAAATGTCTTCGCCGTCAACCGACCACTGATAGGTATCGGCCGGTGTGGAGGTCAGCGTATCGGACTCAACCAAGATCGTCGGTATCGTGGCGCTGTATCTGCGAATAGAAAGCGAAACTGTGTCGGAGGTTAGGGGGCAGGCAAGCGAATCACGAAGCACCATGCGTGCATAGAGTTCATAGGTTCCGGCCTTGGTCAGACGCAGCTCACTCGTGGCGTCGCCCGTGCTCCATACAATGTCACGAACCCGATCCACATCCCCCTGAAGTGTGGCAACAACCTGCCCCTTGTCATCACAGTACACGGAATCGCCAACGAGCCGGATTCTGATATCAGGAACTTCAACAATATCAACGGTCGCAAAGGCACTCACGGCACCACATCCTCGCGGGCTGGCAACCTCGACCGAGTAGACGCCCGCACGTCGAACAACGATCTGGTCCGAGGTCTCGCTGGTTGACCAGCGAACGCTGAGAGGATTGAAGGCAGAGGCATTGCTCGCCGCGCGCAGAACGATGGAGTCTCCCGGACACATACTGCGTGCCCCTTTGATCTCAACCTGTGGACGCGGGATGACAGCGATGGATGTATCGACACGGGTCGTACCAAAGCAGGTCGTTCGCATGGCAGAGATCGTCACTCGCTCGCCCCGCGCAATGGCAACGTACTGCTTGCCACGAGCACTGTCCGGCAGCCAGAGCACATCTCGTGGATCACCCACGTACTCAACGCGGATAGTGTCGTTCACGCAAAAGGTGGAACGGTCAAACTTCAGCTCCGAAGATGCAAGCGGTAGCATTGTGGTTTGCACCTGCGTGTTTTCGATCACACGAGAGAAGTCATCGGTACGGTCGAGAAATGAATTCACGTATTTCCAGCATCGCTCGAACTGCACGTCACGAGTGATCGTTGCTCGACAGTTCAACTCGCCAAGATTACAGGTTGAATTGACATCGGCAAACTGACAATGGCTTGCACCTGGGATCACGGCAAGAACCTTGCATGATGCGGGAAGCTTGTCGTAGATCGGCTGGACCGTTCCGGCCAGCGGAGTAACACAGTCAACCCCGCCGGCAAGGATCAGTGTCGGACATGTTACTGATGCTGCTGCAGCTGATGAGCTGGGATTTGTTTCAGCGGGTGCAAAGGCGATCACTCCGGTGAGTGTTGCGGCGCCCGACTGCAGAAGGGACTTTGCGGCGAGAAATGAAGCGCCCCCTCCCATGGAATGCCCGGCCAGCACGCTCTCGTTACGGATGTGCCCCTCCCAGATTGATCCCTTGCGCTTCCCCTCGCGCTGCATATAGGCCACGGTAGAGGCCATGTCGAGGGCAAAGTCGTTATGGTTGGGGAATAGCCCCGTTCCGGTCTCTGGCAGAACCGCGATGAAGTTTCTCGAATTCTTGCAGATGGTCGTGGCGAGGGATTTATACGCCGTCACCGGCATCTGATAGCCGTGTCCGACCACCACGACGCCGAAGGTTGGGATGTTCTTCGTACCCGTACCAACAAGTGGCCGATTGTCTCCGCTTGCCGAATCAGCAGCATAGATGATCGTGATGGGGATGTCCTTCCCCCTGGCACTATCTCGAAACGTCACACGGATACGGCCCTCGTAATAGGGGGCTGAAACGGCCGCGATGGCCGCTGTGCACACACTTAGGCACACCAGCAGAATCAGTCTCAGCATCCATATACCCGGGATGGTGACGCCGAAATCAAACGACCATCGAAGATACGGTCAAGGGGCTAGCCAGCCTCAGAACTCGATGATGATGCCGATCGTCGGGGTGACGAGCGTGGACGTGTTGTCGAGAAACACCGGCGTAGCGTTCGAACCATCGGGGCGTACGGGCTGACCGTCGGTGCTGACCCAGTCCGAGTTGTCTGCGGTGCGTGCGAAGGTGTACTGCTGGGGCGCGTCGAGCGAAAAGCCAAGCGCATTCTGAACGTCGATGAAGAGGTCCAATGACCATGACTCGAACGACCACTTTTTGTCTACGCGGACATCAATCTGTCGGAAGGGGCGAAGGCGCTGTTGATTCAGACGCGAGTTATCGAGCTGCACCTGACCGGTAAGAAGGTACAAGCGCCGTGATGCCGCCGTATCAATGGCCGTAAAGGGCGAGCCCCCTGCATAGCGAAACTTGCCACCGAACTCCCATCCATCGCCGAGCTTGTAGCCGACGATACCGCTGATGAGATGTCGAAAGTCCCACGCCGATGGGATGTACTGTGATGAGAACAAACCGGTGAACTCGCTAAACAGCAGCGTGTATGAGATGGTCGTGAAGAAGTTCTCAGTGAGCTTCTTCTGGAAGAACACCTCAGCGCCATAGGCTCTGCCGCTTCCGAGACTGGCCACAGGCTCGTTGCCAACAACTCCAAAGTCAGTGCCGCGATTAGCCAGCGAGACGCTGTCGAGCAATGAAACGGGATAGTCAGTGTATGCCTTGTAGAAGCCCTCAACGGTCATGCGAATGCTCGGTTCGGGAACAAACTCGATACCAGCCACGAAGTGAGTGGTACCGATGTACTGCGTGTTTTGGTTGACGGCTGCTCCTGATGCGTCACGATAGCCCAAGATCGTGTACTGCGGAAGCTTGAAATACCGTCCGACCGATGCATTGATATTCCAGGACGAGTCCACGATGAAAGAAGCAGACAGACGAGGCGAGAGTGTACGCCAAAACTCATTGCCTGTGGTCATGAACGTATTCCCATCGAACCGCAAGCCCCCTGACAGTTGAAGTCGGTTGTTGAATGCGCTGGTAGAGGCATCAACGTAAGCTCCGTAGCGGAAGAAATCAATGTCCGACGCAAAGTCCAGCGTCAACGTCGGCGAGATCCGATTCAGTGTTGCGTTGTTGTACTTGGAGTACTGTGCTTGGACGCCGGCCTTCATCGACAGATCGCGTGTGAAGTGGCGGTATTCGATGCGTCCCTTATTCTCGATCTCTTGCGAGTTGACTCGGAAGCCAACGCCGATGACGTTGCCGGCGTTGTCCTTCTCATTTCGCAGCAGCTGATTGTCGAACATGTTCCGGCTCAGCGTGATGAAGAGCTGACCATTGTCGAGCGACTTCTTGTAGGCAGCACCGATGGTATAGTTCCACTGCTCAACGGCCGGAGCAGCGCGCAGCACAAACTCTTTCTCGGGCGTTCGTTCGCGTGGCACTCCGAACTCAAAGAGATCGATCGCTCCGACTCCGAGCACCGTGAGTGACGTCTTGTTATCGAACTGCGTCGTGGTCTTGAACTGGAAGTCCCAAAAGTTCGGCCTGATCGGCAGGTCTATCGCCGTGAAGAGGAGGTCGAGATACGACCTCCGCGCCGAGGCAATGAATGTTGTCTTCTCACTGATGGGTCCATCAAACGTCAGCGCCACCTCCGTCGCACTGACGCGCACGTTCCCCTGGAGCTTTTCTTTGTTTCCCTCTTTCTGCGTGACGGCGATGACCGATGATAAGGCATTGTCGTAGCCGCTGCCGAACGAGGACGAACTCAGGTTCACATCTTCGATGAATGCAACGTTGAGGATGCCGGCCGGACCACCGGCGCTACCTTGCGTGGCGAAGTGATTGATCTGCGGAATCTCGATCCCATCCAGGTAATACACGTTCTCACTTGGTCCGCCACCGCGCACAGTGATGTCATTACGAAAGCTCGCTCCACCGGTGGCACCACCCACACCCGGAAGTGCCTGCAGCACACGCGAGATGTCGAAGTTTCCTCCCGGGTTACTGCGGATCTCCTCGGTGGTGAGACTCTGCACGGAAAGGGGCGTTTCGGAACGCTTCCCGAACGTATACGCTTCAATGGTCACCGTCTGCGCGTCGGAGAACGTCGGCTCAAGTTCCACCGTAAGGTTCACAACATTTCCGGAGGTGATCACCGTGTTGAAGAGTGACTTGGGCTTGTAACCAACCGAACTCAGGACGATGGTGTAGGACTTCGGAGGGATGTTCTTAACGGTGAACTCCCCCTTGGTACTGGTGAAGCCTCCGAGTTTTGTGCCCTCGATCCGGACGGTCACCCCGGCTAGCACTTCCTGCGTGGTTGAGCTTCTTACGGTACCGGTGATGGTTCCTGTTGACTGGGCATTGAGCTGCAGGGCTGAACTTGCCACGAAGACAAGCAGCAGTGACCAAGCTGTACGCATCATAATCCTGTGCAGAGAGAATGTGAAGCAGGTGAAAACAACAAGCCCCGATGCGTGGTTCCCACACATCAGGGCTTGATGAGAATGATCTTTTGTTCTTAGCGGAGCAGGATTCCGCCGCTTTGTGCAAAGGCACCGGCGAAGACGAGTGAGATGATGGCCATCAGCTTGATAAGAATGTTGAGAGCCGGTCCCGACGTGTCCTTGAACGGATCGCCGACCGTGTCGCCAACCACCGCGGCCTTGTGCGTGTCCGAGCCCTTGCCTCCGTGAACGCCTGTCTCGATGTACTTCTTGGCATTGTCCCATGCACCACCGGAGTTGGCCATGCTGATAGCCAGCATGACGCCGACCACGAGCGAGCCGATGAGGAGTCCGGCAAGCATTTGCACGCCAAAGAGGAAGCCAACGACAAGGGGCGCGAGGATCACGAGAAGACCCGGAGCGATCATTTCACGGATTGAAGCAGCGGTCGAAATATCCACGCATTTGGCATAGTCTGCCTTGGCCTTGCCTTCCATCAGTCCGGGAATTGTACGGAACTGACGACGTACCTCTTCGATCATCGCAAAGGCGGCCTTACCCACGCTCTTCATCGTCATGGCACTGAATGCGAACGGCAGTGCGCCCCCTACCAGAAGTCCGGCAAGCACATTCGGGTCCGTGATCGCAAGATCCGTGCCCTCAACCTTGGCACGCGTCAGGAAGGCGCTGGTGAGCGCGAGCGACGTGAGTGCTGCCGAGCCGATGGCGAAGCCCTTGCCGATGGCAGCAGTCGTATTACCGGCTGCGTCAAGTGCGTCTGTGCGCTTGCGGATGTCCTTGCCCATTTCTGCCATTTCGGCGATGCCACCGGCATTGTCAGACGTTGGGCCGTATGCATCGATCGTCAGACCAACGGCGATCGTTCCGAGCATACCGATCGCGGTAAGCGCGATACCATACATGCCGGCAAAGGAGTAGCCAACCACAACACTGATGGCGATCAGAAGCATCGGGATGACGGCGGAGTTATATCCGAGAGCAAGACCGTAGATGATGTTCGTAGCAGAGCCGGTCTTTGAAGCATCGGCAACTTCACGCACGGGCTTATAGCGGTGTGACGTGTAGAACTCGGTAACCAGTCCGATTAGGAGTCCGGCAACAAGACCAACAGCCAGTGCAGTGAACACGCCCATGGCGTAAACTGACACCGTGCCGACCATGAATGTCGTGCTGCCGAAGGCCCAGTTCGTGATCGGATAGAGAGCGGCCAGCATGAAAACGGTCGACAAGATGAGTGCATTCTTAAGGGCTGCCTCAACCTTTTCCTCGCTCGTCGCGCGCACAAACGGAAGTGCCAGGATCGAGGCGACGATGCCGACGCCATTGACGAGCATCGGGAAGAGGACCACATTGAGGTTGGCCGACTCAGCAGGCATCACGGCATAGCTGGCGGCACCGATCACAAGGGCGGCACAGGTCGATTCGGCAACCGACCCAAACAGGTCAGCACCCATACCCGCAATGTCACCCACATTGTCACCCACGTTATCAGCAATCACCGCAGGGTTGCGCGGATCATCCTCAGGAATGCCCGCTTCGACCTTGCCTACAAGGTCAGCACCGACGTCTGCAGCCTTTGTGTAGATACCACCGCCGACGCGGCCGAAGAGTGCAACGGCGGAACCGCCGAGACCGAAGCCCGAGAGGATCTCCATCTGTATCTCACGGCTCACACCCGGAAGCAGCGCATCGATACCCAGCCATACCAGGATCAGACCAACCACGGCAAGACCCGTTAGGCCGAATCCCATCACAGCACCCGATTCGAAGGCAACCGAAAACGACTTCTGCAGCGACACCCGGGCGGCCGATGCCGTGCGTACGTTGCCAACCGTGGCGATCTTCATTCCAATGTAGCCCGCAGCAACCGAGGTTGCCGCACCACAGATGAACGCCACCGCAGTGTGCGCACCATGATCCACCGTGAAGAAGATCAGGACGGCGAACAATGCCATGAAAATCCCGAGGACGCGATACTCGCGGCTCAGAAATGCCATAGCTCCCTCGGCAATGGCCGACGAGATCTCGGTCAGACGGGACAACTCCTCCGGCGAAGCAGCACCGTCCTCAACCTTGACGGCGATAACTCGCTGTCGGAAAACAACAGCAACGATCAGGGCCAGAACTCCAAGGCCAAGAATCAGGGCGATAATCGACATGCAGAACCTTTCTCGTGTGAGAGCGAAGAATTTTCGGTCGTTTTTCCTATTTTCGCATCCCGTTTGGGACGCTTAGCTCAGTTGGTTAGAGCGTTACGTTGACATCGTAAAGGTCACTAGTTCGAATCTAGTAGCGTCCACCACGACATCCGCCCCCTGAGGGCACAAAGATAGAAAGCCCGTCATTTTGACGGGCTTTTTTCATTTACACAGGAACCGGACGGATTACCGATTACGGATTACCGATTACGGATTACGGATTACGGATTACCGATTACGGATTACCGATTACGGATTACCGATTACGGATTACGGATTACGGATTACCGATTACGGATTACCGATTACGGATTACGGATTACCGATTACCGATTACGGATTACCGATTACGGATTACGGAGTACGGAGTACGGATTACGGATTACGGATTACGGATTACGGATTACGGATTACCGATTACGGATTACGGATTACGGATTACGGATTACGGATTACCGATTACGGATTACCGATTACGGATTACCGATTACCGATTACGGATTACGGATTACGAATTACAGATTACGGATTACGGATTACGGATTACGGATTACGGATTACGGATTACAGATTACGGATTACGGATTACCAATCAGAACGACAGTAATCTGTAATCCGTAATCTGTAATCCGTAATCCGTAATCCGTCCTCCGTAATCCGTCCTCCGTAATCTCTTAGCTCAGCTCGTCCAGCGTGAGTGACTTTGGACGGACGATTGGCGAGGCCATCATGCGGTTGACGACCATCTGCGAGCAGAGGCCGATGGCGCGGCTGACGCCGAACATCACAGTGTAGAAGTCAAACTCGGTCATGCCGTAAGCATAAAGGAGCGAACCGGAGCCTGCATCGACGTTTGGCCATGGGTTCTTGGCCTTACCGTGCTCCTTGAGGATTCCCGGCACGAGGCGGAAGATCTTGTGAACGATCTGGACGTTCTCATCGGTCAGCCCGTGCTTGACGCCGAAGTCGTGGAAAGCAGTGAAGCGTGGGTCCGTGACGCGCAGAACGGCGTGACCGTATCCGGGGATGACCTGGCCGTTGCGCAGGCGGTTCCACGTGTACTCCGTGAGCTCCTCATCTGTCGGAACGCCACCGAACTGCTCGCGCACGTCCATGATAAATCGCAAGCACTCTTGGTTGGCAAGTCCATGCAGGGGGCCTGCAAGACCGCACATGGCGGCAGATACGCTGTAGAACGGATCGCTCAGTGCGGAGCTAACAACGTATGACGTCATGGCGCTAACGTTACCACCTTCATGATCTGAATGAAGCACCAGATACAGGCGGATCAGTTCTTTCCATGATGCGTCGTTGCTGACGCCGAGCATGTGCGCGAAGTTATTCGACAGGTCATTGTCATCTGTCAGCGGTGCGATCACATCACCCTTGTCAAAGCGAATGCGATAGATCGCAGCCGCGATACCCGGGATGGAGCCCACAAGTCGGACGGCATCGTTGACCATTGACTGCCAGAGCACATCCTTGCCTGCCCCCTTGTCATAGGCAGCGCGGAACTCGCTCTCACGCTCCATGGCAAGCAGACCAACACTCAGCATTGCCATCGGATGCGAATCCTTTGGCATGGCCTTCAGCGTGTCAACAACGTACTGAGGAACTGCATAGTACTTGGCAAAGATCGCGCTGAGCTCCTTGCGCTCAACATCCGTAGCGCGCTTGCCGGTGACAAGCAACCAGAAGGTCTCTTCCGGCGTGATGTCTGTGAGCTCGAGGATCGGCGTGTTCCGTATGCGCAATCCTTCGTCGGCCGATACGCTCGATGTATCGCAGACGAGCGCAGGCACACCGCGCATTCCGCCGAGCACCTGTTCAATGGTCACGCTGCCCAGCACTGTTTCGCCCCGCTCTTTGAGCAACGCTGCACGCTTTGCGCGCAATGCTTCTGCCTGTGACGTAAGGTTCTCGTGAAGGATGCTCATGGTGGTGTTCTCCTGGAAATAATGGCGTGCAAAACTAACACGTTGGACACAATGACGGTGTGTGATTACGTGTCTGTAATTCGACAAACCGTAACTTTCAGCCCGAAATTCCCCTGAGAGTGACCCCATGAGTAAGATTTCCGTCATCATCGCCCACGAGTACCTGACCCGCGTCAAGGCCAAGTGGTTCCTCATCTCCACTGTGCTGGGGCCTCTGGGCCTCATCCTCGTGATGACCATCCCGATCGTGATCGCCGCCCTTTCCGGCGACGGTGATGAGGCCAAGGTGGTACTGGTCGACCGAACTGACAGCATCGCCGTCTCCGTGGTTGCTGCCGATACAGCCAAATACGAACTCGCCGGAGCCAGAACCGAAGCCGATCTATCCAAGGAGCTTGCCGCAGAGAAGATCCAGGCCTACGTGATCATTCCCGCCACCGTTCTGGACAGTGCAAAGCTGACGATGTATTCGCAAGGGGGCTCAGGGATATCCTTCGAATCCTCCATCGTTTCAGACATCGAACCCTTTGTTGTCAGAGCACGCCTGTCTCGACGCGGCGTCGACACTTCGGTGATCGACCTCATTGAGCAGGGCGTTGAGATCAACTCACTGAAGGTCACCGAGAAGGGCGTCGAGGCCGACGCATCCGCCGCATCTGCTGGGATCGGCTATGTGGCCGGGTTTCTTATCTACATGCTGATCTTCCTCTACGGCTCAATGGTCATGCGCGGCGTTGTCGAAGAAAAGGCAAACCGCATCGTCGAGGTCATTGCCTCCTCTGTTCGCCCCTTCGATATCATGTTGGGCAAGGTCGTGGGCATTGGCCTTGTGGGACTAACGCAGCTGGCCATCTGGGCAATTCTGGGTATTGCGGCCTTTGTTGGACTGGGCTTCATTCTGGGGCCGATGATGGCCGACAGTATGGCCTCGCAAGCCGCCGCAGGGCCGATGCCAATGCAGGGGACCACGGATACTGCCGCGCTGCTGGCGAGCAAGGGGCTTGTGCTTCCGACCATCCCGTTGAGCTCGATCCTGATGTTCATCTTCAACTTCTTCGCCGGCTACTTCCTCTACGCGTCCCTCTTTGCCGCCGTCGGCTCAGCCGTCGATCAGGAGGCGGATGCTCAGTCTCTAACGCTTCCGATCACCATGCCGATCATTCTGACGATGATGTTCATCGGAAATGTCATCAACGAACCCAATGGCACCTTGGCGGTAACGCTGTCACTGATACCACTGTTCTCCCCTATCCTGATGACCGTCCGCGTGGCGGCCACAGACGTGCCGGCATGGCAGATGATCCTGAGTGTTCTGCTCAGCTGCGGCGCCTTCCTTGGTTCGGTCTGGCTGGCTTCCCGCATCTACCGCATCGGCATCCTGTCATACGGCAAGAAGCCGAAACTCAAGGAGATCATTCGCTGGATCACTCTCCGCGTGTGACCATCAGAGGCAAGGCGATCTGACTCCCCTTCCAGGAAACAAGAACGCGATATGCCCCGGATGGCAACTCCGTCAGATCGACCGGGAGCTGGGAAGCCCCCTGACCAAAGGTCAGTTCAGTTTGGAGCGTGCCTCGCAGATCGACGATCTGCACCTTTGCTGCCGTTGAAGCATCGCTTCGCTGGATGACCACATCGTCGGATGCCGGTTGTGGGGCGAGCGTATACGTCACCGATGGCAAGGCATTATCTGAGCTGACACTCGTGGTGCGGGTTATCTCGACAAGTGAGCGAACCAATCCGCCGGTGTTCACCCCGAGAAGTTGTCGGCACGAGAAGCGCACAACGCCGTCACCGTCAGGGTACACGATGGCATCGACCGTGTCGATGCCGGGCGCCCCATCACGAGGCCGCGTATAGAGCACGTTCAGCGGCAGTGTTGAGAAGATCGGCCACGCAGGGTTGGTCTGACGCTGCACCTGGGTGATGGTGACCTCCACAGCATCGGATGTTGAGACTTGGTCCACCGTCAGCCGAGGCCAGCCGATGCCGGTTACCCATTCCCTGAAGAAGGCATCCGTTCGGCCTCCAAGTGCCGGCTCAATGGCCCGCCGAAAGTCCTCCGTTACAGCAGTCCCGTAGGCATGATCGGCGATGTAACGCCGCAATGACGCATAGAACGCACTGTCGCCGCAGATCGCCCGTGCCATTGCAAGAACCACTGCCCCCTTGGCGTAAATCGTGCCGGGATAGTTCGATGAAGGGGCTTTACGTGGAAAGTCCTCAAGGGCAAAGATCCCTTCACTCTTCGCGATCTGCGTGATGTAGCTTCTGGCCTTGCCTTGCACGGCCGACAGGTAGATGGTGCGTCCTCGGAGAGCTTCCAGCCACGAACACTCACTGTAAGTGGCAAAGCTCTCGGTCAGCCATGCATATCGGAAGTCAAGCGGAGAGACACAGTCACCGAACCACTGATGCGCCAACTCGTGAGCGCCGGTCACATTGGCCGTGTCGCCTGATCTGGCTACCGATAGTGCCAGAGCGATCATGCCTTGATGCTCCATCGAGCCCTTGACCGAGTTGTAGTAGCCGACCTTGTCGAAGGGATAGTTGCCATATAGCTCCGAGTAGACCTCGGTCATCTTCGGTACGAGGCGATACGATCTAGCACTAAGGGTGCTGTCGCGTCTCAGTACGTAGAAGACATGGGGCACACGTCCGGGCATTGACAATACGCGAAAACGCGCCGCAGCAAAGGTCAACAGATACGTTGCCACCGGACGCGCCTCACTCCAGAGGTATGTGACCGAGCCGTCCGCATTCGGGGTGCGCGGTCCCTCAATTCCGTTAGAGGCAACAAGCCAGGTCGAATCCGGAACGGTGAAGCGTCCCGTGAACGTGACCTTGTCCGAAGGATGATCGTAACACGGCAGCCAATGCTGCGTAGCCCCAACAGAAGCGTTGGCGAAGCCAACACCGAGAGCATACAGCACACTATCATCATACTGCACTCCACCCCATGGAGAGCTCCCGCCTTCATTGGTCATCGTGCCGGAGTAATGAATGGCGATCGTTGACACCGAGCCTGAGTCGTGCGCACCCGGTACAACAATGCGATGATGCATTGTGTCCTCGGCAACCGCACCCAGGGTCGTCCACGAGACGCGTGTCTTGCCAACAAAAACCGAGTCAATGCTCAGCCCCCTGAGATGAAACTTGTACTCGGGATCGCTTACGCGCGTATTCCAGCCGACCCGTGTTTCGACGCGGCCCACTACCTGGCGCGTGGCGGGGTTGGCAAATCGCAGTTCGGCATCATAGTGCC
This sequence comes from Candidatus Kapaibacterium sp., assembly GCA_018882895.1. Taxonomy (GTDB): domain Bacteria; phylum Bacteroidota; class Ignavibacteria; order Kapaibacteriales; family Kapaibacteriaceae; genus UBA10438. The sequence continues at coordinate 8,938 of VERF01000032.1, read as the reverse complement.
GCACGTCAAAGACCTGCGGTACATACAGTGTCGGACTCGATATCTGCGCGGCGGCACCAAAGACGCCGATCAGCATTTGTACGATCGTAATGGCAAGGGGCTTTTTCATCCAGCGAATCTAATGATGGAAACACAAGAGGGGTCGCAGCACCTGCTGCGACCCCTCTGGGTTTCGTGTCGGATGTCTATCAGCGAACGATGTTCAGCGGCAGAGCAAAGGTCTTGGCTCCGTTGGAGACGTGGACCATGACCATTCCCGTTGCAAGGTCGCTCGTTGGTACGGTGATGGAAACTTCGCCACCGGCGACCACCGTGGCAAGCTGTGAAAGCTCAATGCCCGAGGTCGATACGATGCGGATCATGACCTGACCTGCCGTTGCCGTGAAGCGAACCGTTGCATCTGCTGCGGTTGGGTTCGGCCATAGGTTGACCGTTGTGCCGACCTCGTTCAGAGGAACATCCACGCTGGTGGTAGAACGGATCGACTGAAGGCCGATCGAGACGACGCGCTCCGGAATGTTAGCGCTGATATCTACTGTCTGCACAACCGGCTCAAACTCGAAACGGTCTGCCGTGATGGTCATCGCTCCGACGGCGAGATTCGTCAGATCGAAGGCACCCTCGTTTTCGGCGATGCTGTAATCAATGATCGCGCCGTCTTCGTCACGTGCGACCACCAAAGCACCGGTGATTCCCGCAGATTGCTGCACGACGTCGGAACCCTTGGAGATGATTCCGCCACGCTTGTCGTAAACGAAGCCGCGAACGCGACCCTTGCCACGCTCACCCTTTACGGTGTCGAGCTGAATGTCATAGATCACCGTCAGCATGATATCGCCGACAGATACGCGCTGAGCCTTACCCCATTCGGTTGCAGCCTTTTGGCCAAGCACCATCCAGCCGGGAACGAATGGACGTCCGGCTGGCAGTCCAAGAAGAACATACTCACCGGGCTCAAGGTCCGTGAACATGAATCCGCCATCAGAGTTTGTCTCAACAGACACGGCCACTACTGTCTTGGCAACCGTATCGCCCTTGTCGTTCGTGCGACTCACGACGCGGTGTGCGACCACCTTGCCGACGACCGGTGCGCCAGTGTAGTGGTTCTTCATGACGCCGGTCAGGCCGTTGTTGCGCGGCACACGCTTGTCCATCGGGAAGTTGATGTTCTTCGTGTTCTCGTTCAGGTTCAGCACCGTGGCCTTTGTAGCGTCGTTGGTGTTCTCCCAGAACTCAGCAAGGTATTGCGAGGCGTTCGGAAGATCCTTCGTGAGAGCCGGACGAACCATTGCGGTATAGTTGACGCCGGACTGGATCTTGGTCTCGTATGTTCCGTCGCCACGAACTTCGGCAACGACTGACCTGTAGCGATCATCGGCAGCGCCGACATCCTTGCTGCGGCTTTCGAAGACCACAAGCCCCTTGACCGGCTCATTGGTGACGGCATCGAAAACGCGTCCTTCTACAACGATCAGAACGGGCTCTGGACGTGGTGTGACGGCGAAGTTGATCTCCTTGATCTCATCGCATGCCATCTTGACGTCCGTGGCTTCTGCAAGCTCCGTCACGTTATCGAACCATTCAGCGAAGAAACTGCGTCCTTCGATGCGAACCTTGTACGTGCCATCGGGGACATACAGGTAGTACTTACCGTCGGCATTGATCTCAGCCCTATACACTGGCAAATAGACACCTGTGGTGTTGCCACCGCGATCGGTCTTCTCAAGGCGCCATGCCGTGACAACTCCCTCGATCTTGCCACCGGCGGCCGGATCGTCATAGGTCACCTTTCCGGTGATCTTGGCGCAGCCTTGCTTTGGCGTGTCTCCCTGCTTGATCTCAAGCACGTAAGATTGCTTGATGGTGGTGACCGTGCCATTGACCTCGATGGTAGCTGCGATCACGATCTCGTACTTCCCTACTTCGGTCGGCTCCCATTTTACTAGACCGGTCCTTTGGTCAATAGTCATACCCTTTGGACCTGCAACGAGCGAGTATGTTGGGGCGACGTTGGAGTTGGCAACTCCGGCTCGGGAAGCGTACGTGTACGGGCGTCCGACGTAACCGAACTTGACCGGTTCTGTGAGGAACTTGAAGGTGTTGTCGCCGCCCTCGCCGATCACAATCAGGAAGGCCTGCTTTGCATCGTAGTTCTTACCATCCTTGGTAACCAACGCCGTGATGGACACTTCGTAACGTCCGGCGACCGGTTGTTCCCAGGACAGCTTGCCACCGTCTGAAAGAACAAAACCATGCTGACCGGTTGCCGACTTGACCTCGAGCTTGTAGGTGATCGGGCCGGAAGCAGATGTCTCAACCTTGGTTTGATAGACGTACGCCTTTCCAACGGAACCCAACGTAACGGGAGCCGACACGAATCGTATCACTGGAGTTTCGACTTGCTTGACCTCTGCCGTGGCGATCGCTGAACGTTCACCCTCACCGGTCTTCTCCCAGTAGGCGCTAACGTAGAACGTATAGGTGCCGGCCTTGGCGATCTGGGCTGTGAATGAGTACCGGTTCTCACGCGTGTTCGGGCTATGAGGGATCGTCGCAATTCGAACGAATTTCGACTTGTCCTCTGTGACGCCCGAGGCCTGGTAGACGTAATACTTCATCGGCACATCCGTGCCGGTGATGCCGTTCCAGCTGACAGTCACGATCGAACCCGATGTGCCTGGCTGACCCGGCAGGGCCTTTACCTCCGTGGGAACAGGGAGCATCTGGGCATTGACTGCCAAAACGCCGATGATGAGCGCCGCAAAGGCACTGAATATTCTTTGAATCGTATGCGTTTTAAACATGCCGATCCTCCGTAGTAGTGGTGTTAACGAAAACAATTCAATTCCGGTCGATGAGTGGACTTGGCGCGGCCCACAGACAGGAAACCATGGCCAACCAAAAAGTTACACGTTCAGCCATCAGATCGTGATGGTGAACGTACCCAAAACCTGCTCCTGACGGGCCGGGCTGAAGTAGTTGTCCTTGTTTACGAAGATATAGATCGTGACCGTCACAACTCGGGGCTTACCCACTTCATAAGGATGTTCGGCGATGACGATCGATGCCGTGTTGGTCTTCGCATCCGATGGGTAGGTCTGCAGATTGCCCCAATTCGGGCCAAAATCCGCCAAAATCTGCACCTGACCAGTGACCAAGGGAACGATCATTCCATCGCCGGCGGCTGAATCAAGACGCAGTCGGAAACCGTGCATCAGGGGAGACTTCCCGACTGTATCGATGGACTCCATCGTAATGTCGAACCAGAAGCGCATTGGACTCGCAGCCGTATCGATCTTGATCGTGGGAAGCCCCTTAACGACCATTGAACCATACGCCGTGGAAAACTCCACTTTGTAGGACGATGGTGTGACCTTCGGGGCAGGCGTAATCGGAGTTTCCTTGCGATTGGCATCCGTATCAAGGGGCGAGGTGCACGATGTGCCCAAGATCCCCACGAGCAGAAGCGCAGCAAAGATTCCGTGAATTTTATGTGTGTGTTTCATGGTGACGAGGTGATTTCTACGGGACACGATTAAAGCCGCACGGCAACACCATAGGTGAAGCCGTACTTGGTGGATGTGAACCATTGGTTCTGGTGCGTAAAGCCCAATGCCGATCCCTCGACACCGAACATGAAGGACAAGGGGCCGGCTGGTGAATACATGATCCCCGCTGAAGCACGTCCGATCGGACCGAACTCCGTGCCACCGACGATTGCCTGTGCAAAGGGGCTGAACCGGCTTGTGCCGATTTCAGAGAAAACGTGACGGTATGAGAGTCCAGCCCAAGTAACAAGCGGCTGCATCTCGAACTGCACCTGCTGCTGATTCCTCAGACCGCTGAAAACCATGGGAAAGGACTCTGAGCCAATCTCGATGCCGACGGCATCGGTGCTGCTGAGCCGGTAGAGCATTGACAACCCGATGTTGTCGCGCCAACTTGTCTGCGGCAGCACAGCAAGACCGGGTGACTGTGCATTCACCCCACGAACCATAAGCGAGAATGACGGGACGTGGGTCGGCATCTGGATGGGAGTCAGCTGCTCGGCCATCAAAACATGCTCGCTCCCGTCTCGCAGTATCTCAATGGAGGTAGGCTGCAGACTCGTTTGTGACACCGTAACGGGTACCGGTGGGTTCTCATCGGTTAGCAGACGTTGCTCTGCCTGACGTGACACCTCGGCAAGCTGCTGCCTGAGATCTTCATTCTCACGCACAAGCCGGGCGTCGGTTGGAGATGGACGCTCGACCACCCGCTCGACAATTCGTTCTACGACCCGCGGCTCCGTAGCAGCCGATTGAGGCGTCATAGTACTGGAGCCGCCTTGGCCACTTGCCATTGACGGGTCATCGCCCGACATAACGGCGAACGTGATGCCGGCCGATGCAAGTGCAGCCATGAAAGGAATTCCGATCCTGGCAAGCCAGCTCGAGAGGAATCCTCCTGTATGCGTCACGGCGCTTGCGCCAGCGGCGGCACCCGCAAGTGGTGCTGCAAATCCCAAGCCCGCAAAGACGGCGCTGGTCAGAGGTATCGGTGGCACAAGCGTCGCGCGATCACTCTGCACAGCATTGCGGATCATCAGTTGTTGCATGAACTCGGAGCGTAGCTCCGAGTCATTGGCCAGCTGACCAAACAACGTCGCCTCACCGGTCGAATCTAGTTCGCCGTCGAGAAGATCGTTGATGAGTTGTTCGTGTTGCATATCGTCGTCCAGTATGTTTCGATGAATGGGGCTTCAACCTCTCGGGTCAGAGCTCATTGAGGTAGGGTTGAAGAATCTCCTTGATCCGTTGTCGGGCGCGGAACACCCGAACCTTTGCAGTGTCAAGCTTGATGTTCAGAATTGCACTGATCTCGTTGTATGAGAGTCCGTCATACTCCCGCAGAACAAATACCTCGCGCATGTCATGGGGCAGGAGCTCCATCGCCATGTTGATGAGCTGAAGCATCTCGCTCCGCTCGGCGTCCCGCGATATCCCGGGATTGTAGAGAGTGTCTTCGAACTCGATGTTCTGTGATCCGGCTCGCTTCTTTTCGTTCAGGCACAGATTCCGGCAGATTGCCAGTGTGTAGCCGCGCACGTTATCCAGGTGCGCCATACGCTCCGATGTCTGGTAAAGTCGCATGAATGCCTCTTGAAAGATGTCGTAGGCCGCATCGCGACTTCCGAGCACCCTCATGCAGTAGGCAAATACGTTCGGCGACAGGCGGGAATACAGCTCGGCAAACGCCCCCTCCCGCTTGTCCGTTCGGAACAAGGCAAAGAGTTCGCTGTCGGTATATTCGCTGAATTCCCGGGTCATAGAAGAAAACTAACCGAAGTTGACGCAAAATGTTACTCGATCCCGAGAAGATCACCTATCGCCTCGTCCGCAGCCAGCGCCGAACGGTGATGATCCGGGTCGAACCAACTGCGCAGATCGTGGTCAAGGCCCCGTGGTCAATGAGCACATCGGTGATCGACAGATACGTTGTCAGCCAACGTGACTGGATCGTCCGCAAGGTCGAAGAAGCAAATGCCCGCCTCAGCCTGATCCCTCAAAAAACATCCCCTCGACAGGTATATCTGCGTGGCAATCTCCTGTCATGGGGCTGGCATGACGCCGACATAATCCTGCCATCTGGAATCAGCGCCCAGGCTGCCCCCCAGTGGCTGGCCCGCTGGCAGAGGGCCGCAGCCAAGGACCACTTCAGCAGCGTCATCAATGAATATCTGCCGCTGCTCGGGGTGCCGGCGCTTCGATACTCAGGCTTTGCCTTGCGGAAAATGCGCCGCAGTTGGGGACTTTGCGCCACAAACGGCGTCATTACCCTCAATGAACATCTGATTCGGACACCCGATATCTGCATTCGGGGCATCATCGTCCACGAACTGTGTCACCTGGTTCACTTCAACCACGGACCCGAGTTCCATTCCATGGTGGCCGATCTGCTCCCGGATCATCGAATCGCTGATGCACTCATCGATGCGTGGACTATAATCATCGACGTATGATGTTACTTTTGACTTGATGTATAAGAATATGCCGTGGCATGACAACACATCAGTGCAGCAGCTATTCTATTTAGCATTGCATGCAATATATCTTGTCTGCATTTAATCCTAATACATGATTATCCATTTCAATTTTGCCTTGTCTTTACTTAATACATGTTGCACGTATACATCCATACAATATTCTGATTCAATTCTGCTTCTTCATAACTGACATCTAGCTACACGAGTTATTATTACTAATTAGTGCGAGCTGTTACATGCACAAAGAAAAAGACTTCTGCCCATCATTTACTATATCAATGACAAGCAAAAGTCTATTTCAGTTTCGCTAAAGTGACTTTCGTCAGGCTACCACTTCGTCAAAGGCTGACGTGAGGGAGGCCGCGATCATTTCCGGTGAACGTCCTTCAATATGGTGTCTAGGCATAAAGCCCACCAGCTGCCCGTCGCGTAGCAGAGCAACAGCCGGACTTGAAGGGGGCATCCCTGTGAAGTATGAGCGAGCGCGCTCGGTTGCTTCGAGATCTTGCCCGGCAAACACCGTCACGACATGATCAGGCTTCTTCTCATGCTTCAGTGCCAGGGCAACGCCCGGACGGGCTCCACCGGCAGCACAACCGCAAACAGAGTTGATCACGACCATGGTCGTACCGGGGCGGGCCATCGCGGCATCGACCTCGGAGGCAGAAAGAAGTTCTTCGACGCCGAGTGAGGTTAGCTCCTCTCGCATCGGCTGCACAAGCATTGGATCGTATGGCATTATGGTTTTTCCTTTGATTCTGGATCGTTCAAAGCATGTAGCAGGAATTCCATCCCGAGGGATCCTGCTATGAGCGGGAAATCTGACGAGAACTCTTCCCATTTCGTGGAGTCGAGCTCGAAGGTTCGACGCAGAAATGGCACTGCCGCGGCGGGCTGTCCAGCCGCACACAACGTTTTGGCTGTGGCGAAGTATGCCTCAGCCCAATGCGGTAGCAATCGTGTACAATGATTGAAGCCGAGCAGAGCCTCAAGCATGTTCCCCGCTTCGAGCTGCGTTGAGGCATAATCGTACCAGCACTCGGCATCGTCAGGCTGTAGATCCAAGGCGCGACGATACGCTTCGAGGGATTCCTCAACTCGACGGAGATTGAACAGGACATCTGCCTTGGCATACCAAAGGTCTGCATACTCGGGTTCCAGCGCCAAGGCTGCTTCGTAATCAGCAAGAGCCTCGGCATGCAGTTCGAGAGCATCGTAACACGTGCCTCTGCCATAGAAGGATTGAGCATGAGACGTATCCATGGCAAGCGCCTTGGTAAACATCTCAATTGCTCCCTTGAAGTCACCTGACTCTTCGAGTGACGAGGCCAGGTTATGAATGACAGGGATATCTGTTGGGTCTGAGCGGTGGGCCTGCTGATATGCCTCTATCGCCTCGCGGGAACGGCCCAGATGAGCATAAGCATTGCCCATATTGAACCAGGCATTGACGAAGTTATTGTCGATCACCGTGGCCATATCATAACAGCGCACGGCCTCGCGGTATGCGCCCTTCTTTCCGCTGATGACCCCACGATTGAACCATGCGTTCTGATCGTAGGCGTTCATGTCAATCAGCTGATCGTATGCAGCGATCGCCTCAGAGTACTGCTCGAGACTTTCATGGCAGATCGCCGACTCGAACAGGGAATCCCGCTCATAGCCTGACTGACGGGTCAAAAAAACGAAGATCCGAATGGCCTCGTCGTACCGGCCCCGCTTCTGCAGAATGAGAGCCTTTGTAAAAAGAGCATCGAGATTCGACGGATCGGTTGCCAAGACCTCTTCGACAACACTGATCGCTTCTTCAAGTCGGTCCATTTGCTCGAGGGCGATCCCACGATTCACCATGATCTCGGTGTCGACCGGATCCAGGCTTAGGGCCCTGTCGTAGGCATCAAGCGCATCAATCCAGCGATTCAAGCTGCCGAAGGCCATACCAAGCTTATGCCATGCATCGCCGGCATAGGGGGCTTTTTCGACCCACATCTTTGCAAAGGTGAGGGCATCATCAAACTTGTTCGTTTCAAGACAGAATTGCACGATCGATTCGAGGGAATCCGGCGTGGGCGAGCCATTCTGCCAGTTGCCACTGCGCACGGATTCGCGGAACCGCTTCAGGGTCTCATCGAGATCCCGCCGGTCCTGTTCCTCATTTTCGCTATCGTCGTAGTCAAACTCGAGCATGGATGCCCCTTGTCGAGAAATTACGGATCGCCGATCACTTCAAACACCAGGAACTTCAGGTACTGGGTTTCGGGCATGGCAAGCAGCACGGGGTGATCCGGAGCCTGCGAACCGCGGTGCACAAGACGCAGACGTTTTCGGATTCGTGCAGATTCTCGGTAGAGGATATCGAGCAGATCGTGCTCACTCACCAGCTGCGTGCAGGAAGAGGAAACAAGCACGCCGCCGGGCTCCAGAAGCTTCATGGCGGTGCGGTTGAGCTCGGCGTATCCGGCCAGAGCGCCGCGTATGGCGCTGCGTGACTTAGCGAACGACGGAGGGTCCAGGATCACGACATCCCACTTCCTGCCCTCTTGAACATGATCGCGAAGAAGATCGAACACGTTGGCCTGCTCAAAGGAGCAGTTCTCAAGATCATTGAGCTCGGCATGACGCTGAGCCCCCTTCACGGCTGTTGCCGATGAGTCGACCCCCAGCGCCATGCTCGCCCCGGTGGCAGCGGCGTTGAGCGCAAAGCCGCCAACATTACAGAAACAGTCCAGCACGTTGCGACCAGCAGAAAGAGACCCCACCACACGCCGGTTGATCTTCTGATCCAAAAAGTAGCCGGTCTTCTGTCCTGCTACCAGATCGATCTCCAACGCCAGGCCGTTCTCGCGCACATGCACACGCTCGGGGACCTCTCCCCAAACGACGGCATCGATGAGCTCGAGGCCTTCCTTTTTG
>VERF01000128.1 GCA_018882895.1 Candidatus Kapaibacterium sp. | reverse complement strand
CGACGTAATAGATACCCGATGGGAGGTCTGCGGAATCGAAGATGACGGAGGAGAATCGTCGATATGCCGCTTCCCGAACTTCCTGTGTCAGGTCGCGCACCTGTCTGCCGAGAGCGTCATAAACGTGCACAGTTACCGACTGCGATGACACGGATTGATACCAGGCTACGTCGATGCGGACCTTGGATGTGAACGGATTCGGATACGGTGGATACGTGAAGATATCCGTTGCCTCTTCGTCCACGCCCGTGGGCTGATCAATGGTGCACGCCAAGCGTAGGCCGTCGTACTTGCCGAAGAGTAGCGTGTTCTTGATCGAGAATGCGCTCGTGAAACTAAACTGCGGATACCATGGTGTGTCGAGATACTGCAGAATAGGGTCACGCAGGGCATCCGTGAACGTTCTTCCACTGTCGCGAGAGATGTGAACATTGAGTGTTGGTCTGAGAGCAACCAGAACATCGCCGACGAAGCACGCATTGGCTCGATTGTCAGCATCCTCGCCTTGGGAGTCCGCAACGCGCACGACGCTAGCTGTGCTTCCGTCGCGATCGGTGATCAGATGTGACCGTGCGTTCTTGGAGAAGAGCACCGCGAATGTTCCGTCTCGAGACGTGAACTTTTCGACAGGTACATCCCTGAGAATCATTTGCCACGTGTCATCACCCCGTAAGCGCAGCAGATCGGTCCGCCCACCGATCGTATCCTGCGCAAACACCATATATGATGAACTGTCGGCGCTGACGAAGGCCAGCGCGAAGTCTCGATAGCCGTCAGGGAACGCTACTGCGCGCCAGGTGATGCCACCGTCATCGGTCAACAGAAGTTCCTTTCGGACCACCTGCAGTGCTCCGCTCTTCTTTGATTTCCAGAGGCCCCATTGCCAAGACACGGTTCTGCCCGTCGTCGTCCGATGCCATGTTTGACCTGCGTCAGTTGTGGCGAGGATCATTCCGTAATACTCGGACTGAGAATTGAAGGTCCACACTGAATCAGCCACGATCACAACGGTCGAATCTGCGGGCTTGTACGCGCAGAGATACTTCCATTCGGTTGACTCGTAGGTAGAACTGTTCCATGTGTAGCTGCTATCACTGCTTCGCCAACGTCTGATGAGTCGATCTGTTTCTCCGTCATACTCGGACAGCATTTGCACCTTCGCCGAGTCCTTGCAGACAAAGTAGGTGTGTTCAGAAGCCTTGCTGAAAAACCTGTGTGGTCTGTTTTCGTCGTATCTGCTCGAGACTCGCGGCCGACGAGAGTAATACGTCGGGTAATCACCACGAACGAGCTTCAGATCCCATACAAAAGTATGGATCCCCGACACCACAGCCTTGTTAGAGTCTGGCCAGAACGCAATGTCAGTCTTCTTGAGACAGTCACGCTGATGTTCTGGTTGAAAGAATCCCCAGTATCCCGGCACCCAGGTCGCACCGCCATCCCATGTGACGGAGATATAGCCTTGGGGAGGCGGGTAGAGGTCGTGGTCCAGAAGCACGCCGGCACCGGTGCTACTGAATGCCAGCGATTTTACCCAATACCTGCGACCGGCACGCTCTGGCATGGGTTCTTTGCGCTCCCATGTGCGCCCATCATCGGTAGAGCGGGCCAGATACGAGATGTCTCCGGCAATCACCCAGATCGAATCCCTGACGTGACATACGCGCTGAACGGCGA
>VERF01000031.1 GCA_018882895.1 Candidatus Kapaibacterium sp. | reverse complement strand
CGCCGAGGTTCATCGTCCGAAGGGACACTCCACCTGGTCCGGTCACATCCATTATCAGGCCATCATTTCTCGACGGGCAGTTGCGAATCTGAATCCGTGCGCGGTAGCAGCAGGCATCGACGGCAGGTGTAGATGAACCGACGGGCTTGACAAGCGTCACGATGACGTCGCTACAGGGTAGTGAGCTGCGGCATACAGCTTTCGCATCAGCCGCAACGTCAACATCAACCGAAGGTCTCGCACGGCGAAGGTCTCGCACGCGAAGCGTCTCGCACGCGAAGCGTCTCGCACGGCGAAGGTCTCGCACGCGAAGCGTCTCGCACGCCGAAGGCGTCCCCCACCGAAGGTCTCGCACGCCGAAGGCGTCCCCCACGGCGAAGACGTCTCGCACGGCGAAGCCGTCCCCCACGCCGAAGGCGTCCCCCACGGCGAAGACGTCTCGCACGGCGAAGCCGTCCCCCACGGCGAAGCCGTCCCCCACGGCGAAGGCGTCCCCCACGGCTACGCCGTCAGTCTTTCGGCGGTAGTGGCAGCGAGCCTGGGATTCCCATCAGCGGGAAGTCCTTGCGGAGCGGGTAGAGTGGCGTGCCGTCCTCGTCCATGAAGTCTTCCGGCATAAAGAAGCGGCGCAGGTCCGGGTGGCCGTCAAAGATGATGCCGTACATGTCGTAGGTTTCGCGCTCGTACCAGTTGGCGCTCTCGTAGATGCCGACGGCCGTTGGGACGCTCGGGGCGTCTTCGCGGACGCCGACCTTCAGGCGCATGTGTGTTGCGTTCGGGATCGAGTAGAGGAAGTACACAACCTCGAAGCGATCGCCGGGCCGTGCCCAGTCGATGGCCGAGACGTCCAAGAGCTGATCGAAGCGCATGGCGGGATTGTCCCGGAGCTCGGCCAGCACGTCGAGAAGTTCGGCCTTGCCAACGTGGATCGTAAGATCTCCGTGGTGTTCCGTGGAAGTGCAACCGGGGGCAACGCCCTTTGCTACGGCAAGAATGTCAGCGCTCGATAGTGCCATGATGGTGTTCCTTCGCGATTTCGTCCGATCTGCCGGTGGCGCCGTGCAGGCCCCCTTTTGAGGAGTCGCCCGTGACGGTGCGCCGTGCCGGCGTGGTGGCAAAGATAACGTCCCACATCGGATTACTCACGCCGTAGGCCGTGGTATCGTCCACGAAGTGATGGTTCATGTGGTACCTCCGCAAATACCGACCTGCGCGGCTGCGCATGGGAAGATGATGCGTGGCATAGTGGATCATGTCGTAGCACAAGTACCCAACAATGAAGCCGGCAAAGATGCCGCTGGACCATGCTCCGAAGGCCGACGTGAACGCGGCCCAGAAAAGGGCGGCAAGGGGCACACTGACAAGCGGCGGCATGACCAGCCGCGTCGAGTCGCGCGGATAGGCATGGTGAATGCCGTGGACCAGGAAGTGCAGGCGCTGACCGATGGCCGAGCGTGGACTGTAGTGAAATACCCAGCGGTGCAGAGTGTATTCGGTGAAACTCCACAGCACAACCCCGACCCAGAACGCAATGGCCGCCGCAGTCCACGTCAGCGTCAGCGCAGCCGAGTACAGACTCACACCAACGATCGGCGTGAAGACCACCAGCGGCGTGACCGGGTGGACGTGCGTGAAGTACTCCAGAACGGGGTTTTGGAACAGGCGCAGACTCTCGTCGCGCTTGGAAACAACATCGCCACTCATGCGCTCCTCGTGATGTCAATGGTGGATGAATGCCGAAGCACTCACCGCCATGAGATCACAGGCCGAGCGCTCGGTGCATTTCCTCACCGTAGTCGGTGAAGATCTCGTCTCCCGGATTGATACGCCGCGTGGCGACGATCCAGACACGACCCCCGAAGTTGACGTACTCGGCGTTGGGCTTTTTGCCCGACCCGTGATAGTCACAGGCGTAACGAGCCACTCCGGCATCAGTGCGGCGAGCATCAAGGACGTAGTTCTCAGACAACGCAAGGCCGTATGAGCCGAGGTCGTCTTTCTTGTACCGACGCTCGTATTGCTCGGTCGTGAGCTTCTCTCCGGTGTATTCGACGATGCGATCGTCGACCTCAAACGTTCTCTCGGCAAAGAGACCCAGCCCGGCCTTGGGAATGGAACTCTTACGCACCGACACACCGAGGTGCAGCCGCGTGTGCGGTCCGCAGAACGGATGCGTCGATGTGGTCATTCTCTTGCATCGACCCTGGTCACCGATGTGCGCACATCGTTTTGTGACCTTCACCACGTGTTGTTGCATGGCCGCGAATATATGTTGCCGGATGAGTGATTTGGTGCTACGTCAAAACTTCCACCGCAGGTGCGTCATGAAGTTGCGGCCTGCCTGCACAAAGTACGTTGGCGCAGGCGCCCCCTCATGAGAGCCGGAACCGCCATTTGTTACGATGAATGCATCAGTAACGTTGTTTAGTGACACCGCAAGCTCGGCCCCATTTGACAATGGATACACCAGCTGCAGGTCCAGCCGCATGAACGATGGCAGCACCATGCCGGGGTCGTTGTTGAGGTCGACGTATGACTGCCCCACATACCGCGCATTGGCGATGATGCTGACTCCCTGCAGGCGATACGTGGCCGTCAGTGCAGCCATCAGCTGCGGCGTAAGGATAGGCACAACATCGCTGTAGACCGTGTCGCGGCCGATGTTCTCGGGCTCGTACCGCGAGATGCGGGCCGACATGACAGTTGCGTTGGCCGACAGGTCGAGATCCGGCAAGGGGCTGGCAGATGCCTCAAACTCAAGACCCATTCGCCGACTCGATGGGACGTTCTTGCGCAGCTGAACAAACTGCTGCTCAATGAACGGCCCGATTGGGGCGATCTCATCGGTCATGAACATCCCAAAGAGATTGGCCTGAAGCCTGGTACTTCCGGATGTCCATCTCGTGCCGATCTCGATGTTGTCCACGATCTCCGGCCGCACGGTGTTGGGCACGAGCAGAACGTTGGCGTTGGATGTGGTGATCTGTGTCGACCCGAGAAGATCGAACCTGGTGGGCTCGCGGCTGGTGCGACCATAAGAGGCATAGAACTCTGTGGCCTCCGCTGCCCGGTACGTAAGACCAAGTCGAGGGTTGACAAATAGCCACGAATGCACCGGCAGCGCTCCCGAGATCCCCGTTCGCGGATCCTGGGAGAAGATCAGATCAACATGCCGCACCTGCACATCAACTCGCGCTGACAGGTCGCCGGACTGGTAGTCGGCCCGCACGAAGCCGCTTACCTCGTTCTTTTGCGTGCGATCATCATAGTAGGGGGCATCGGAGGCCGGCATAACGGTCTCCCAGTTTCTCCGATTGAAACGGTAGCCGTGCAGTCCGATAGTGGCGTCGAGATCCGGCGCCACGTCGTTCCACTGCAACGTCGAGATCACACCGTCGTGCCGATTTGTAAGCGGATAGTTAATCTGCGTCAGCGTGCCGACACTGTCGCGAAAGCCGGCAAAGTAGTCGCCCCCTGCCTGACCCGAGTAGAGGGATGTTTCCCACGTCACACCCTCGGCCAGCGTCCGACCATAGGTGAGCTTCACAAGCGACTGGCCAAAGTCATCACGGTCGGTGGAATCATTGAGATTCGTCAGCGGGTCGGCCTCGGCAAGGGGCTTGGGCACGGGCAGGTAACCAAGCTGATTCTCGGTGCGACCCCACAGAGCAAGCACACGGATCATGTCGCTCTGGCGGATCCAAGAACCGGAAACGAGCACCGAGGTGGCATCGGTGCCGGTGTTGCGCCGATAGCCGTTGGAGGTCAGCCGCGTGACACGCGCCATGGCGCTTACGCCATTGCCGAGCTGCCCCGTGCTAATGGTGGCACTACCCCTGAGAAGATCGAAGGCACCGTAATCGGCCTGGGCATCGACGGTTGGACGCTTGGCCTGCACGGCAGGTGTTTCAAAGTTGACGGCCCCGGCAAAGGCGGCCGTGCCGTTGCTGCTCATGCCAACGCCGCGCTGCACCTGGATCGACGAGATGCCGTTGACGAGGTCACCAATGTTGGAGAAGAACACACCCTGGTCGATCATGTCATTCAGCGGCACGCCGTCGATGGTGACGTTGACGCGTGTCTGATCGATGCCGCGCAGGCGGAACGATCCGTAGTTGGACACGCCGGTGCCCGACTCGGAAAAGGCCAGCACCGAGGGTGTTGTCCTCTCCAGCAGAAATTGCGGGTCCTGTCCGCGGTGCCACCGGCGAATCTCGTCGGACGTGATGGTGCTGTGCGTGACCGGTGCATGGCCACCGATGCGATAGCTCGAGACCTCGAGTTCGCGGCCCTGAACTATCCGCAGAGAATCGGCAGTGGCCGAAGAATCTGGCTGCGCCAAGGCAAGCGCAGGGGCAACGGCAAGTGCTGCCGTGAGCAAAAGACGAGATGTGAACATGGACGCTCCTCACTGTGGATGAAACACAAATGCAACGTCCGTTATGAGGGGTGATCGCCGTTTCCCTTCGCCGGCATTATCCGGATCAGGTACCAAAGAGTGTGATCTCAGCCGTGCCCGTGGCACAGCACCTCTAACGGGAACGCGAAATTACGCTGATGAATGATTCTATCTTTGCACATGGATAAATTCATCGTGCGCGGGGGCACGCGCCTTCAAGGATCGGTTGCCATCTCCGGCGCGAAAAACGCCTCTCTGGCCCTCATGCCGGCCTGCCTGCTTACGTCGGGTACGCTGACGCTTACAAACACTCCGAATAACCGCGACCTTGGCACGATGAGCCGACTGCTCTCGAGCATGGGCGTGGGCGTTACGCTCGACGGACATGAGCTCAAGCTGGATGCATCGAATATCACCAGCCACGAAGCCCCCTACGAACATGTCAAGCAGATGCGCGCCTCCATCTACGTATTGGGTCCGCTCGTGGCCCGCTTCGGAACGGCTCGTGTGTCTCTGCCCGGCGGCTGCAACTTCGGTCCACGTCCGGTGGATCTTCATCTCAAGGGGCTTGAGAAGCTCGGCGCAACCATCGATCTTAGCGGCGGATACATCAACGCATCATGCGATCGGCTTCGCGGCACGCACTTTCATTTCGATATCTCGAGCGTGGGTGCGTCGGTGAACATCCTTTCAGCAGCCGTGCTCGCCAAGGGCCACACCACGCTCACCAATGTGGCCATCGAGCCTGAGGTTACGGCCGTTGCGCATCTTCTTGTGAAGATGGGAGCAAAGATTCACGGCATCGGCACAACGACGCTGGAGATCGACGGAGTTGATGAGCTTTCGCCCGTGACCGAGGCGACCATTCCCGATCGTATCGAGGCGGCCACCTTCATGCTGGCTGCGGCCATGACGCGCGGCGATGTCACGCTTACGAATGTCGATGCATCGCATCTGACGGCCGTGACGCAGTCGATGGAAGAATCCGGCTGCACGATCGACATTGACGGCTCAAGCATGCGAGTGCGCATGAACAATACTCCGGATGCGGTGGACGTGACGGCGGCGATCTATCCGGGGTTCCCCACCGATACACAGGCGCAGTGGGCCGCATTCATGCTCACGGCAAAGGGTGCCTCCCGCATAAAGGACACGATCTATCCGACAAGGTTCGGATATGTGCCGGAACTTCACCGCCTTGGCGCAGACATCGAAACCGGCGAAGGCTACTGCGTGGTCAAAGGCGGCGCACGCCTCACCGGGGCAACGGTGATGTCGAGCGACCTGCGCGCCAGCGTCAGCCTGGTCATGGCCGGCCTTGTGGCCGAAGGGCATACGGAGATCCTTCGGGTGTATCATCTCGACCGGGGATATGAACGACTTGAGCACAAGCTCGGCGAGCTGGGCGCACACATCGAGCGGGTACCAACGGAGAACTATTGATGCTGCTGCGCATCGTCGTCTGCATCGGACTGCTTGTGATGCCGGCACTGATGCCCGGCGCGCCGCAGAGCGGCGGCAAGGCCGATGAACTCAGGCAGCTGCGAACCAGCATAGAGCAGACACGCGCGCGCATCCGTGAGTTGACACGTCAGGAGGGGGCAGCCCGGCGCTCACTCAAGACGTCGCAGCGCCAGCGATTGCAGCTGCGACGTCAGATCGTACTTCTGGAATCGGAACTGCGCCTGCTGCAGGACTCGATCGTAACACTGCAGGCCGTGGTGGACCAGACAAAGTCGAAGATCAGGAACTCGGAGCAGCGCTGGCGCGATCTGACGCATGCCGTTCATACGTCCAGACGCCTGCGACGGGGTCGGCCCGAATCATCCCGCCTGTCGGCCATCGCGTACTTGCGCACAACGTCGGCCGTGACGGACTTTCGTGACCGTATGTCCATGGTGGCCGATTCACTGCTGTCTCAGGCGCAGCAGGTTGGCGCGCTTGCGGCAGAACGCGAGCAGCGCCTGGCAGTGAATCAGTCGCAGAGCGCACGGGTGGATAAGACCATTCGCTCCGACGAGAAGAACATTCAGCAGATGGCGCGCTCGCGCGCGCAGCTCGAGCAAGAGCTTCGCAAGAAGCAGGCCAGCGCACGCCGCATTGCGGGCCTGATCCAAAGTCAGGCGCGCCGCGACGAAGAACGACGTCGACAGCAGCGAAGCAAAGACCAGGCTCGCGGTCGCTCCAGAGGGGGCGGCGGGCAAGCGGCCCCTTCCACGGCAGACGCAGGCCCCCTGCCCGAGCGTGACGGGTTTACGCGCCGATCGCTTCCGTGGCCAACTGCATCTCGCAGCATCGCACAGGGTTACGGGATGTACCGCAATCCGCAGACGGGCACCACGCTGGAAAATCCCGGTATCGATATTCGCTCAAAGGTCGGCTCCGGCGTCGAAGCCGTTGCCTCCGGCAAGGTCAGCACCGTGACCTGGCTGCCGGGCTATGGGTCGCTGGTGATCGTCGACCACCTGAATGGATTCCGCACGGTCTATGCCAACCTGGCCAACGTAAGCGTCTCTAACGGATCGTCGGTAAGCATGGGCTCACGCATCGGGGCCAGCAGCACGAATGCCGACGGCGAGATCGTTCACTTTGAGATCTGGAACGGAAGCCGGCGGCTCAATCCGCTTTCATACCTGCGTTGATCGATCGGTCGAGCTCAAGAAACTGCTCAACACCTTTGGCATCAGCCTCTCGTCCAACCCGGCGGTAGGCGTAGATCATCAGCCCACAGATACGATCGCGATACATTCGGCGTGCCTGCCGGTTGCTGATCTGCATCCAGGCACGCTGCTGGTAGGGACGTTGCAGAGCCTGCATCACGCCCACGGGGCGACGTGCACTGTCGGCCACGGCACGGGCGACCATGCGACCGAGCCGCGCCTCGACGTTCTGTGATGAGACGCGCGCAGAGTCGGCGATCGTACGATCCACCCGATGCGAGATCTGCTTGTCCATCTCACCAACCTTTGTACTGTCGAAATCAAACACCTGGAAGTGCTGCACCTCTTCGGGTTTGACGCGCACCCAGACGCGGTCCTTGCTTTGCGATGAGAACCCCTTTTGCCGAAGCTGCTCCAAGATCGACTGCGTCGCATCGTACGTCAGGTTCGTCTCCACCAGCGCCAGCGCCGCCCTCATGGCAAGCTGTCCCAGCACGTCGTCGGTGTTGTCAAACGTTCGCAGCATCACCTGCCGAATGAACTGTCCTTGATTGTATGATCGCTGATAGTCGCCCGTGGCATAGGCCTTGCGCGATCGCAGCACGCGCAATGTGGCCTGCGCATTGTCGCGGTAGCCCATCAGCTCCAGCAGGCCCAGTGCCTGCGAGAATCCGAACTCCACCCAGTAATCCACCTTCGGAACTCCGGCGATCTCGGCAACGGCCTTGAAGTAGCCGGACTGGCCGCGGGCCGTGCGCACATTGGCCAGCATGTTGAACGTCGATGTATCCGGGAAGCCGGCATCGGCCGGCGTTCCCCGAGGGATGGCAATGATCTCAACGCATCCGGAGTCGAGGAAGAAACGCACTAGATGGTTTGCATCGGCCCGGCCGCCCCGTTCTCCAAGGCGCGCGTCGACGCCGGTGACCAGCACGTTCACCACACGCCCCTTAGGCATCGGATACGTATCCGAGCGCACCGTGACGCTGCTGTCGGCAATGGTCAATCTGCTGGTATCAACTCCCTCGGAACCGATCCTGGCAGGGGGCTTGGCAGCCACTGAAGTGTCGGGCTGACCCTCCACGGGGTCTCTGTCCTGCTTGCTTGCACACGAGCTGACAACAACGACGATCACGGCGGCGATGAGAATCGCACATGTGGGCTTGATCATCGCTCGAGCCCCTTGGCCTCATTCCAGTATTCATCCATCTCCTCAAGGGTCATGCTCCTGAGCTCGCGACCTTCTTCGGCGGCACGCTTCTCGATATGCTGGAAGCGACGCATGAAGGTATTGGTGGTGCCCTGCAGAGCCTCCTCGGCAACGATCCCCTCGTGTCGGGCAGCGTTGATGAGGGCGAAGATCACGTCGCCAAACTCACGCGATGCCGCCGGTTGGTTGCCCGCCTCAAGTTCATGCTGAAGTTCACCGATCTCTTCGTGAACCTTGGCCCACACATCGCGCCTATCGTGCCAGTCAAAGCCCACATTGGCGGCCTTCTCCTGCACACGCTGCGCTCGCAGAGCGGCCGGCAAGGTACGCGGCACCCCGTCGAGGATCGAGGTGCGACCCTCCTTCATTTTGAGACGTTCCCAATTCTGCAGCACCTTGGCGGTATCATCGGTCTGCTCGTCACCAAAGATGTGCGGATGACGATTGACAAGCTTTTCGAACTCTCCTGCAACCACGTCGCGCAGAGAGAACGCTCCCCTGCCCTCGGCCATCACCGCATGCATCACCACATGTAGCAGAAGATCTCCCAGCTCCTTGCGGAACTCCGCATCGTTGCCCTGTTGAATGGCATCAAGCGTTTCGTAGGCCTCTTCGATCAGCAGGTGCGAGATACTCTCGTGCGTTTGCTCACGGTCCCACGGACAGTCCTGACGCAGGATCCGCACAAGACGGATGAATGCCTCGAGCTGCGAGAGCGTGTCTGACGGATCCGTTGGGTTGGGTACTGACCGAAGGGGCGGCACCTGACGTCCTGCCGTGATGAAGAAAAAATGAACTGCAAAGCTACGGGATTGTTCCGCCGCGGCGACCAAAAAGCAGCGAGCCGACGAACAGATGTCCGGCGGCTCGGCATAATTGGTTCAGATTCTGTGCAACTTCTGGACTGGGTTACGACAGCGGCGCAACGTAGGTATCGGATGACTTGGCAAGAGCCTGGCGCACCCACCTGCCGTTCTCTTCGGCCTTGCGACGCACCGCAAGACGCTCAGCGTTGCACGGTCCGTGGCCGTTGATCACGCGCTTGAACTCGGCCCAGTCCGGATCGCCGTACGACCACTTGTTGGTAACCGGGTCCTTCTTGAGCTCGGGATCCGGAATTGTCAGCCCCAGTTCATAGATCTTCGGCACATACTGATTGAAGAATTGCTGACGCATATCGTCATTGGTGGCCATCTTGACCTTCCAGCGCATCAGCTTTTCGGTATGCTGACTTTCCACGTCCGGCGGACCGAAGAAATGCATGATCGGACGCCACCAGCGGTTGAGTGCTTCCTGCAGCATCTGCCGCTGCACGGGCGTGCCCGTGGCAAGCGCCACAACGTTGTCGTATCCATACTTCAGGTGGAAGGACTCTTCCTTGCAGATACGATCAAGCGCCCTGCAGTATGGCGCATAGGAGCCCTTCGAGTTGGCCACCTGATTGATGATGGCCGAAGCATCGATGAGCCAAGCGATCACTGCCGTATCAGCCCACGTCATGGCCGGATAGTTGAAGACGTTTGAGTACTTGGACTTGCCCGTCAGCAGATCGTCGATCATCTTTTCACGGGGCTTGCCAAGCGTTTCGGCGGCACTGTAGAGAAGCTGTGCATGACCAACTTCGTCTTGGACCTTTGCCATGAGGGCGATCTTTCGCTTGAATCCCGGAGCGCGCGTGATCCACGTTCCCTCGGGCAAAGCGCCGATGATCTCGGAGTGAGCATGCTGCTCGATCATCCGGATCAGCTGCCGCCGATACTCGGTCGGCATCCAGTCATGCGGCTCGATCTTCTCTCCGCGCGCAATGCGCGCTTCGAATTCCGCAAGCTTCTGCGGATCGTCCTGAACCTGTTCGCCGGCGGCTGGTGCGTCGACGATGGTGATGTTTCCGTACATGGTTCTTCCCTATTGCGTCAGATTAGCAACGCGAAAATGGTAAAATCCGATCGGAGTTTCTTGCGTCGGGTTGGTTGCGGCATCCTTGTAGATGCTCGTGACCGAGAACTTGTAGAGCTTGCCGGTCAGACTCTTCACAAGGAGTGTCTTATCCGGACTTGGCCGCAGTGTATGGGATGCAATGTCGTAGATGAAGAAGGCCTCGCCCCCGAGAACAGGAAGTGCAACGACCGGTCGCGTGGTGTCATCGGTCCTGAGTGTTACGCCGGCAGGAATGCCGGTGATGGTCTCGAAGCGTCCGGGAACCACGGCACCGACCACCGACCCGTTTCCGTTGGTACCGGAATTAAGCTGGATCGGTATGGCCTTGGTACGGCCACAGCAGTATATGTAGGGCAGGCGGACGTCCCAGTTGGCGGAACCGGGCTCGACGACCTTCATGCTGTCAAGCGACACATAGGTCCACTTGGTAACGCTGTCAGTTGTGACGTTCGAGAATAAACGCGTGGTCGAAACAAACGGAGGCTCCGGCGTGGTCGGCTCGGAACCGCACGACGTCAGTATCATGCCTGCGAGCAGAAGGCTCAGAGCGCCCAATGTGGTCTTGGTCATCTTCATTTCGAGTATGATTGAATTAGGGTCGAACACGCACACGATCAAGAACTGCCTTGCCAATGCTAGCCCCATGCTCAGCGCCCGCATCGCAACCGCGGCGGTAATGGATACCACCGTAGAGCCGGCTGATCGAGGCCTCGGCGGCCGCGGCACGAAAACTCTCAAAGCTGCGGACACCGAAACCGAAGCGTGCCTCGGTGCTGTCAACAAACGGAACATCTCCGAAGTATGACGTCAGCACCTCAGCCGCGGCGGCCGTGATCGTGGAGTGTCCGCTGGCGTGCTCGGGAAACGGTGGCGTCTGCAGAAAAGGTTCCCACGACTTGTCGATATACTGGTTGACGTAGGTGACAGGGCGAATGAGGTTACCGCGAAACTTCTCCTGCCAGCAGGCCGTGAACCCGTCAAACAGGGCAAAGGCAAGCTTGGAATAGATCTCCAGACAGCCCACCGCCGGGGTTGCCTTGCTGGACATGATCTGCTGGGCGATGTTCATCCAGTGTCCACCGGGAGAGATCTGCCGCGAGTTGAAAATGAAATGTCCATGGTAGGCAGTCACCACGGGATTGTCATTCCAGAACTCGGCAATGTGCCGCTGTTCCTTCGTCAGGGACCGTGATATGTCCAGCACTTCCTGGGCAGCCGCGTAAAAGGCCGACCTTCGGTCCTTGCTGAATGGGATGCTCGGAGGTACGGGGAACTCCGAAGCACTCTTAAGGACGATCGTACGAACCCTGCCGCAATATGGGGAAAGGGGCTTGGCAAAGTTCGGTGGCGTGGGCATCCAACAGGAGTCGCAGCGGGGCCACTCGTAATCGGGCAGGCCCTGGGTGCGATTGTATCCGTCGGCCTTTGCATAGACGTTGATGGCCTTGCCGACGCTGATGCCGTATGCCTTTGAGCGCTGAAACACGTCGGCAGGAACAACCTTGGCAAGATCACCGAAGTGTACATTGGCAAGACTGTCGGAGATCGAAATGCGATACAGCAGCTTGCTGCACGACGTCTGATAGGCCGCCACCATGGCAACACGCCAGTCGTAGACCGAGTCGGCAGCCGGCTGCACGACGCCGGTGAATCCGTTGAGCATGCCGGACATTGAGCGGAACGCCGGATCGGCATGACGGGCCGCTTCGTATCCCGCGAGATTGGAATAGGCATGGATACGCGCCGCGATGGGCGGGCCGAACCCGTCCTCCATGATCACCTCAATGATGAGGCGATTCCACGAATGGACAAGGGCAGTACCGTCGACACCATCAGAGGCGGTTGCACGGCCGAGAAGCAATGTCAGCACAGCCATGCCGAGCAAGAAGCGTTTCATCAGCAACATGACGCGAAAATACGGCTTTTCACTTGCCCGCAGGGAGCGCATAGACATGCGCAGGCGCCGAATTCCGGCTCACCACCAGAAGGCGCGTGCCATCGACTCGACGGAGGGTGACCACGTCACGAGCCTCTCCAAAGGTGACGAGGCCGCTTTCGGTGACGGTAAGGGGCGAGAGCTGTCCACTGCCGTCGTTTCTCAGTACAAGCCCCATTCCACCATCAAAGCCGATGACGTCAGCGTCAGCCGTGCGCGTATTGCCGATCAAGAGCACGTCAACATCTCCGTCGGCGTCGAAATCCTGCGGGAGCATCTCCATGATCGGTGCTACCTGGGCAAGGTCCGGAAGCGGGCGGAAATCAAAACGCCCGGCGGAGTTCAGGAGCACACCTGAGGCATATTGCTGAACAAGCATCGTGCTCATGCCAGTGGTGTCATAGGTCGCAAGGACGTCCGACACCGAGGCACGTGCATAGGAATCGAAGGTGATGTACTGACGCGTCAGCGTCGGTATGTGCTGCAGCAGGATGAAGCGTCCGCGGATCGGCATATCTCGGTCGTCCATGCCCTGCGATAGGATATGGTCTACCGATCCGTTGTCGTCAACGTCAGCCATGCGGCAGCGGATGGGATTGGACGCATCCGGAACGAACCGGCAGTTGAGCCCGATGTTTCCCAGCAAGAGGTCCTGGTCACCATCAGCGTCGATATCGGCGGCGCGCACGCATGACCACATGCCGTGCATGTTCGCAGGGACAAGGCTGGACGTTACGTTCTCAAATCGGCCGGCCGTGTTGCGCCATATCGTTGGCGACATCCAGTCGCCCACAACCACCAGATCAAGGTCGCGGTCGCGATCGATATCAACCCATGCTGCCGATGTGGTCATACCGATGTAGGAAAGCCCCTTAGCAATCTCATCGGTAACGTCGCGAAGCGTCCCTTTGTCATTGCGGTAGAGCACGCTCCGCGCCGGCTGACCGTACTTGCCCGGCACGATCCGACCGCCAACGAACAGATCAACGTCGCCGTCACCGTCAAAGTCGGCCGGCACAACACATGAGCCGGCATCGCGCCCCCCGTCAAAGGTCGTGGAGCGTGTAAACTGCCCCTTGCCGTCGTTGAGATAGAGCACGTCGGCCAGCTCATCATCACCGGCCGAAAACTCGGCGCCGCCGGTAACAACGTAGAGGTCAAGATCACGGTCACCGTCGATATCCACCAGAGCCACGTCCACATCCTCGGACTCGATGGCCTCGTTCAGACCGCAGTCGATGGACACGAACGTGCCACCCTTCCTCTGCACAAAGCACTGCGTGGGCTGATGCTTTGCGCCGCAGACGACAACATCCTCGAGACCATCACGGTTGACGTCGCCAACGGCCATGCGCGGACCGTCCTTGGAATATCGGAACGGGATGAGGCGCTCGCGCTTGAAATCATCGAACGCATTCTCGCGGTGCACAAACGGCAGGATGCTATCGGCAAGGCGCGACATCATCGGAAGGGGGCGCGGCGCAATCTGGGCGACATCCGACGATGCGGCACGTCGATCGATGGTGTGATATCCTGTGCCGGTAAAGCCTCGGTGCACCGACCGCCTGCCGTCACTCCAGAGGACAACGACGCTGTCGATGTCTTCCCCATCGGAAAGACCTATGCTCAGGCGCGCATCGGAGGTCGACTGAAAACCGCGCGATGCATAGACCTCCCGGACGACCCGTCGCTTGGATGTCACAAATGTCACGCGAGCTCCGATTCCGTCAGGATTGCTTAGGTCGCCCTTTAATCGCACTGAGAAGGGGCGCGCATTGACGCGATTCTCGAACAGCCCGGCCTCGGCATCGGTGTTGTTGACGATGATGTCAAGGTCTCCATCGTTGTCAAGATCTGCCTGGGCAGCCCCATTCGAGACCTGCGGCACCGCCGTCAAGCCGTCCGACGTGTCAGAGCGAAACCGCAACCGTCCCTCATTGACGAGCAGGAAGTTCTTCTGCGGCGAGGTCGGCATGGCCATAGAGGCTTCTTTTGGACTGCTGACGCCTTTGGACCTGAGGTTATAGCTGTAGTCCTGATCCCCCATGTCCCGCTTCGTGCCATTGGTCACGTAAAGGTCCTGATCGCCATCAAGATCGTAGTCACCGGCCAGAACCGACCAGCTCCAGTCCGTGGCCGCCACACCGGCCATCTGGCCAACCTCCACGAACTGACCGTCGCCGCGATTCAGGAAGTAACAGTTCTGCACGCGCTGCAGACTGTCGAAGAACGGACCAAAGATGGACATGCCTCCAAGCTGCGTCTGCCGACGGTAGTTCGAGCGCGGCAACATGTCGAGCGACAGAATGTCGAGCATCCCATCTTCGTTGAGATCCGCCATGTCGCTGCCCATCGATGCCCACGACATGTGTGGCATCTGCGATGTTGCGCGGTTGACGAATGTGCCGTTGCGCTGATTGATCCAGAGCTTGTCGCGTTCCTCGAAATCATTGCCAACGAAGATGTCAGGCCATCCATCATCGTTCACATCACCAATGCTGGCCGACAGGCCGTAGCCTTTGTCGACGATGCCGGCCGCAGCCGTCACGTCAACATAGACTCCGCCACCGTCATTACGGAACAGTCGATCGTTGATGCCGGGATTGAGATAGCCCTGACGACGGGGCTCACCACTGTTGACAAGGAAGAGGTCAAGGTCTCCGTCACGATCGTAGTCTATCTGGGCAGCCTGCGTGGTATAGGCGTGGATGACAACGGGCGATGTGGAGTCGCGTCGAAACGTTCCATCACCATTGTTGACGAACAGAACATTCGAAGAATACCGACGGCTGATGTAAACGTCAGGCAGGCCATCGCCGGTGAGCTCCGCTACGAGAACGCCGGTGTTGACGAGCGTGTCATTGATGACAAGACCGCTGGCCACCGACCGATCCTCGAATCGCATGTTGCCGAGGTTTCGGAACATCCGGATGCCGCGGTGCGTACTGGTAAAGACCACATCAAGAAGACCGTCGGAATCAAGATCACCAACGCCAACGCCGCCGCCATTGAACGTGTAGAAGTCGCGTATGATATTCAGATCATCAGATTCGATGATGTCATTGCGAAAGTTGAGTTGACTCTTCGAGGAGGGCACGAAGCTGAAGTACTGCCCGGGAAGGCGGTACGACACAAACATCAAAAGCACAAGTACACCGAACGTAAACAATGACCAACTCGCTCAGGAGTGATAGCGGGCGAAGACGACTGCGGCAATAATAGAAAATGATATGTTCGCACTCCATGCCACAATCACCGGCGACAGGTCCGAGTTGGCACCGATGGCCTGACTGATCTTGGTGAAGGCGATGTAGCTGACGGCGATCACAAGGGCCGCACTGATGTTGGCGGCCATGCCGCCGCGCCTTCTGACGGAGGCAAACGGCACGCTGATCATCACCACAATGAGATTGACGAATGGGAATGCCCACTGTCCGGCCAGGTCGATCTCTGCAACACGCGTTTTCTTGCCCCCTGCCTTGAGCATCTGCAGATACTCGGCCAGCTCGGGGAACGTCATCTCGTCGGTGCTCTGCTGCAGGCGCATGATCTGGTCGTGGCGCATCTCAAACGGCACGTCGATCGAGTCGAGCTCCACGATGCGTATGGTGTCGGCCTCAAAGATCCGACGCGTTGCATGCGAAGCCGTCCAGCGCATTCGTCGCTCGTCCCAGCGCATCGTCTCGACGTCGAGCCGCCAGCGCAGCCTCGGATTATCGACCGACCCGAACTCCTCGATCGTCACGCTGCTGCCGATCTTCGCATCGACGTCATAGCGCTCGATGCCGATGTTCATGGTGGGTGTCTGACGAAAGGCAAGGTCGCTCATGATGCTCAGCCCCATGCTGGTGCCGAGATATCGTCGCTCGAGATCACGTCGCTCAATGGCTGCCTTCGGAACGATCCATCCGTTGAAGTACAGCTGACCGAAGCTCACCAGCAGGCTTACAAGCATGATCGGCAGTAGGATGCGTGACGTGCTGATGCCCCCTGACCTCATGGCGGTGATCTCATTGAGATTGCTCAGACGGCCGATCGAGAACAGTCCGCTGAGCATCAGTGCGATGGGTGTGATCAGCTCCAGGATCTCGGGAACAAAGGCCACATAGTAGTGGAGGATGATCTCCACCGATGCCTTGTTGTCGAGAAACTGATCAAGACCATCGATAAGGTCAACGATGATGAAGATCGTTGTGAGCGCCAGCAGCGCGAACAGAAACGTTGTGACGAACTGCAAGACCACATATCTGTCGAGCGTTTTCACTGCCTAGCCCCTTGACATCTTCAGTGGCCAAAGGTTCTGCACGAGCCGCACGAGCATGGATGCAGCCACGACGATTGCTATCGTAAGGCCCGAAAGCATCAGCGCCCGTTCCGGATGGATCCACGAGTACATCAACTTCACGGAGGGGGCGATGAAGAACACCGCCCCGACGGCAATGAGTCCGCCCACCAGGTCGGCCAGCATCATTGCAAGCATCGGACCGGTTCCGAACCAGGCAGGCGCAGGGCCGAGCACCGCAGAGAGCTTGACGCGCCTGGCTGCGTCGAGACGTCCAGTTGAGATGAGCACGAACAGAAGGCACAGCGCGGCAAGCACCGCACGTGCGATCCACGTCACGGACATCAGGTCAGAGCGTCGACGTTCGACATCAACAACGGCATTCATCGGGAGTATCACGTCATCGACAGCCCCCTGATGACGTCGGCGCACCGATGCGGCGAAGTCTCGAGCGTGCTGCGTGGTAACGAAGTCGGCCTTCAGATTCACCCTCAGTATGTGCGGCATGGCGGCTATCTCGGACAGTCCTGACGAGCTGACACCGATCTCCGACTGGAACTCTGCCCAGACGCGTTCCGGCGTCATCAGCTCGTACTTGCCTACATCGGGGCGACGCCGAAGCGAGAGCATGAGGTCATCCAGATCTGACTGAGCCAGACTGTCGGGCAGAACAACGTCGACAACGATGGATTCGGCCGTCCGCGATATATCCCGCTCGATCTCGAACAACACCGTAACGACCGAGGCGCAAAAGACCGCGAGCAGGGCAATCACGATCACTCTTGCCAGGAGACTCCATGGGCGACGTCGCACAAAGCCCCTTGCCGTCATCATGTGGGCCCACATCATTGTTGCCTCCCAAAACGTCGCGCCAATGCATTGCGAACATCGGGCACCACGCGCGTAAAGGCCGAAAGGGGCAGGTCAAGGATCCGTCGAACGTGCAGGGTGTAGAGGATGCTCACCACAACGATGTTGGCAACGAGTCCGAGTCCGACAAGGTGGGCCTGACCCGAATAGCCAACGGCAAGAAGCACCAGGAAGGATGTGACGACGCCCACGGCGCTGTACTTAAGGATCGATGCGCTTTGTCCGACTGCCAGGATGATCGTTCCCAGAAGGCCAAGGGGCATGATGATGGCCGATGTGATGAGAACATTGAAGTGGTCGATCGCAGGGGCGTACTCGGGCTTGAGGAATGTGATGATGAGGTTGCTCGCACCGAGTTCAAGGATTGCCACAACGATGATGATGGGAATGAGCGTAAAGCTCACGGCCTTGGTCACAAGTGTCTGCAGATCCTGAACGCGACCCTGTGCGTGCATGCGAACAGCTGCCGGATACATCAGTGTGGTGACGGCATCGAAGGCTTGCTCAAAGATTCGATACAGGTTCTTGGCAGGATTGTAGACACCCACCACGCCAACATCAAAGAAGGCTGCGATCACATAGACATCCAGAAGCTTCGGCGCCGTATTCAGCGCCGTGGCTGCGGCCAGCGGCACACCATAGCCAAGGTAGGTGCGAACGGACATCGAACCCGTGCGGGAGAAGATCAGATCCTTGCGCGTCATGAGGACGGCGATCAGAGAGCTTGCGCCCATCCCTGCAAAGTCGACCACAATGATCTCCTCGAACGTCGTCAAGCGACCTTCCGAGATGGCCCACACGGTAAGGATCGTGCGCACACCGAACCACACCGCGTCAACAACGAACAGGTCACGCATGCGCATATCGCGATACAGGATCTTCAGGCAGAACATCCGCGGCAACGTCAGCAGGCAGTACAAGGGCAGCCACTGAGCAACCAGGATGAACTCCTCGACGTGGAAGGCATTGGTAAGGGGCTCGCGCATCACGTACATGAGTCCGGACGAACCAAGCACAACCACCACGTGGATCATCATCGCAAGCAGGTTTACGCGTGGTCGATCACCGGCATCGACGCCGAACTGAATCACACCGGCCAGGGCAGACCCGTCGGAGACCATCATGATCCAGGAGTTCAGGGCCACAAGGAGCGTGAATACGCCGTACACTTCCTTGGGAAGCGCAGCGATCTGCAAGAATTGGACGAAGCCGAATCCTACGTACAGCAGCTTGTCTGCCATGGACCAGGATATCGCGCCAAGGTGCGCCGTGACCTTCATCGTGCAAAGATAGTCGTGAGCACCGGGCCGTCAGGGGCCTTCACGGCGGATGGTCCAGGAAACGTCATTGCCGGATACCCGCAGCCGCGAAGTGGGGCGCGCAGAGGCAAACCGATCGCTGAAAGAGCACGCATCGATCCTGCCGGTGCCGCCCGACCAATCGAGGAGCATCGATACGTCAGCATGTATAAGGCGCACACTCGCCCCCTGCAATGACTCAACAGCCACATCGGGATGGAAGACAAAGACGCATTCGGCGGTGACGTCGCCCGCGGCATCGAAGCGATCACGTCCGGCAAGACCACTGTCGGTGATGGTCAGCTCACGCGTGTGGCGTCCCACATCCGGCCGAAACACTTCGGCAAGCAGTTTCGAATCATCGACGCGCCGAACGCTCCTTTGAAGGCGGTCCTCAAGCATCCAAAAAAGTCCGGCATCTCCCGGCGGATACTCTCCCTGCTCAATCGATGGCGGCCACATTGTTGAGTGTGTGCAGACCGAGCGCTGCTGATTGCGCTGTTCGGCACTTCCGGTGTAAACAGACGTGCCGGGGTCGACCACGAACCACCGACCATCGGCGCGCATGGTGATACTGTTCTGGTCGTTGTGGGCATGACCGCCCTTGCCGAATTGTCCGACCGGTCCGTTGCGAAGCGTGCATTCGATGCCATTGGCTCTCAGCACCAGGAGTCCGAATGCGTCCATGTCGGTGGTTGACGTCATCAGGGCGGCGGCACCAAAGAGTCGCTCGGCAACATCATACGTGTAGGACATGCCGGCCGTCAGTCCGGTGAGCTTCATCGCTAAGCCGTCATCGTTATCGCCGATAAGGGGCATGCCCAAGCTCTCCAGCTGTCGGCAGCGGGCCAGCGCGGCGATCAGGAGCGTGCGCTCGCCCCCTGCCAGAGCATGCTCACCGCTGATCTCATTGAGCAGCAGCGCGGCCTGCACAAACGTGTCAACGACCTGACGATGATATCCCGTGCTGGCCTCATTGGCCATTCCGTCAGGCAGGATCTGCCGCGACATCTCCGACCGCAGCTCTCGTGCCGCAAGTTTCATCCAGGAGCGTGTGGCCGAATGTCCATCCACGTATGCGGCGGCTGCCAGCAGGCCAAGTAGGTTCGCAGCGTAGTGCGAGGTTGACAGTCCGCCGCGCGATTCGCGCTCGGCATGGGTCATAACGGCATGATCGATGGCCGAGGCTGCCACGATGCGATCTCCGTCCACACTCTTCCACCCCGTGCGCCGCGCCCAGTCCCAGGCCACAAGCATGGAATGCAGCCGGATGCCTGTGCCCATCGGGAACATCCAGTGCGTGCCAGTGCCGACGCGGTAGGTGGCAGCAAATGTTGTGATCTCGCTCTCGAGCAGCTGGCACCACTCATCCCGATTGGCAGCGTCGAGGTGTGCCGCCAGCGCATAGGCACACCAGTGATGCATTCGACTCAGCTCGTGTACAGAGCGGACATCCACATTCTGCGGATCCGGATCGCCTACGTTCCATCGGTCGATGCCGTAGGTGCCCACCAGACCTGATCGCATCTTTCGGGCAAAGGCAAGGACACTTGAACCGTGCACGGCAAACCATGCCGGTGACGGGAGCGGGACAATATTGACGCGAAGGGATCGACCTTCTGACGGCATCGTCGGCACGCTGCGGCGTGCGCGGCGAACCTCAAAGATCTCGCGCAGCCGATCGGCCAGCTTTCTTGCCAGAAAGGGGCGCATCGGTCCACGCAGGATTCGAAAGGTCCAGCCGAGATTCATTGTGGCAATTTACCACCGTAGATTTGAGCCATGTGCGGTATCGCAGGAATCATCGATCCAGCCCTGTCGGCTGATGTGCTCGTCGAGGTCGGATCACAAATGCTGCGAGTGACATCGCACCGGGGTCCAGATCACAGCGGAACATTCAGCTCGCCCCCTGTCTGGCTTGGCCATAATCGGCTGAGCATCATCGACCTTTCGTCGGCCTCACACCAGCCGATGTCTCACGCCAACCTGACGATCACCTTCAACGGCGAGGTCTATAACTACGTTGAGCTCCGCAGTGAATTGTCGGCCGCAGGATATCATTTCGATACCACGGGCGACACGGAGGTGGTGCTCAAGGCCTTTCATCACTGGGGAGCCGAGGCCGTAAAGAAGTTCATCGGCATGTGGGCCTTCGCCATCTGGGATGCCGGCGAGCGCGTGATGTTCTGTTCGCGCGACAGATTCGGGATCAAGCCGTTTCATTACTCGTATCGTGATGGTCGACTCTACTTCGCTTCCGAGATCAAGGCGCTGCGTGGCCAGCCCCTTGACAGAGGGGGCCTGAACGAGGCGCAGGTTGCGCGCGGACTGTATCTGGGCTGGATGCATCACTGGGACGAGACATACTTCAGTGATATCAAGGCGCTGCCCCCTTCGCACAACCTCGAATGGAGAGACGGCCAGATCCGCATTTGGCAGTACGCCGACGTCACGAGCGGAGAGATTTCAACAAACTCGTTCGCCGACAACGCCGCAGAGTTTCGCGAGCTGTTCATTGACTCGATTCGCATCACCTCACGCCGCGACGTACCGATGGGTGTCTGCCTGAGTGGCGGACTTGACTCGACATCCATCGCGGCGGTGCTTGCCTCATCGACAACCGAACACGAGGTCAGGGCCTTCACGGCCTACTACACCGGTCCGGGCACTGTCGACGAACGCCCATATATCAAGCACCTGCTCGATCGCTACCCACAGATCATTTCGAGAGAGATCTCGCCAACGGACAACGACGTTGCCGCGGCGCTCGACCGAATCGTGCATCTGATGGATGCACCGATGCCGTCCTCGTCATACATCTCGCAGTACTTCGTCATGGGGCTTGCCGCCGACCACGGCGTGAAGGTCGTACTCGACGGTCAGGGCTCGGACGAGATCCTCGGCGGCTACATGCATTCGCTCTACCGCGTGATCGCCCAGCACATCAGCCGCGGGTCGTACCTCGAAGCTTATCGCGAGCTCAATGCCCACGCCAAACGTCAGGGATACGCCGCATCAAAGCGACTGAACGTTCTGGCCAAGAGCCTGCTTGCGGCCTCCCGCAGCGAGCAGCAACTCTACGAGGCCGAGTTTCGCCACACCTACCCTTGGCTGATGCGGCAAGGGGCGTCATCCTACCCGCTGCAACTCAGTGGGCACGACTCGAACCGGCTCAATGCGTTTCTGCATAATCTGCTCCGGGTGACGCTGCTGCCGACGCTTCTTCATACCGAAGACATCAACTCGATGGCCTTCAGCATCGAGTCGCGTGTGCCATTTCTTGACCATCGACTTGTTGATCTGTCGTTCCAGATGCCGACTGAACACAAGGTCTACCGCGGTGAAACCAAGCGCGTTCTGCGCGCCGCCATGCGGGGCATCGTACCCGATGCGATCCTGGATAGAAAGGACAAGACCGGCTTCATCACGCCCGGACATATCAAGTGGCTCCGCGGAGCTTTGTCCTACACGCTTGAGGGTCAGTGGAAGGAGCTCGAACCATACGTGGACCTGCAGCGTCTGAGCACTATGCTCGATGAATATCGTCGCGGCGACGACCGCCGTGCCCTGCTGATATGGCGTCTTGCCATGCTGCGATTGTTCTTGCGCTCACTGTAAGGGGCTAGCGGCGCCTCACGATGTTGATCAGGCCCAGCAAGCTGTCTCGCTTACTGTCGGCCACCTCCACCTCATCACCATTGCTCAGCACAACGCGCATGACCTTGCCGCGTATGACCCTGCGCACGTGGTGGATGTTGATGATGTGCGAGCGGTGAACACGCAGGAATGTGTTTGCCGGCAGCACCTCTTCGTAATCGCCGATCGTACGCGACATGATGATGTCGCCCCCTTTATCGAAGCTGACCAGCGTATAGTTCCCTTCTCCCTTTACATGGATGATGGACTCTGTTGGGCGGACATCAATTCCGTGCTGATGCGGAAGCGCGATGATGTCAGGACGATAGACCGCCTCGGGATGACGCATCGTCGTGGTCCGTAGCACTCGCCGCTGCGACGTGATCTGGGCGCATGTTTCAAAGAGCCCAACGATCACCTCCCGCGGCGTCTGCGGCCCTATGTGCCCCACAAGCCCCTCAATGCCAATCAACGGCTGTTGGTCGCCGCTTATCCACACCACGATCTGCGGCGGCACGCCAAAGTCGGGACGGGCCAGACTTGCGATCTCATGTGGGAAGTATCCCGGACCTACAACTATCACGTCAGGTTCGACCAGCGCACTGCGGATGCGCGCTTCATTGATGGTTCGGCATACGCTTACGATCCTGATGGCATCACCGGCACAGACCCGGATCGTTGATTCGACGACATAGCGGTACTCCTCCGCCACTACTAACGCGACACGTAAGTACATTCCAGACTCCAGAGCAACGACTTTGAACGACACTATGAACGATCAAACGTATGACAGCATTTGTCATCGTCTAAACTACCAGGTGTTAGAATGCTTTACATCGTAGATTCAGGCTTATGAGCTCGGTCTTTCTGCAACTTGCCATCATCATTCTTGCCGGCGTCCTGTATCGTCGCATTCCCGGCGCGCTGCCGCCCCAGGAGATCAGACGCGTGATCTCATCGATCGTACTGAACGTCTTCATTCCGTTTCTCACGTTCGGCGTGATATCCACGGCACCTCTTGGGACGGACCTTTTCACGGTGCCCATCGTATCGATATCGACGGCGCTGATCGGCCTTGCACTTGGCTGGCTGGTCTATGCACGACTTCTCAGGAAGTATCTCTCGGAGCCTGCCATTGGGTCGCTGATCCTGGCCACCACATGGTGCAACGCCATGTACATGGGACTTCCGATCACCACGTCGGTGGTGGGCGAACACGTCGGACGGGTTCCGATCTTGTACGACTATCTGGGGATGACGCCGCTTCTGTTCACCATCGGGGCTCTTGTAGGCACACGCTACGGAACGGGTGGGGAGCGCACTTCCATCGTCAGGGGGCTAGCAGACGTGGCCCGCATGCCCCCTACCATCACGATCGCGCTGGCCTTGGTTGTCAATGCCATGAGCGTTCCGGTTCCTGAATGGCTTGCTACAGCCGGCACAAGCGCCGGGAAGGTGGTCGCCCCGTTGATGCTCTTCAGCATCGGCCTGGCGCTGCGCTTGCCGTCATGGAGATCAATTCCGTTGCTGGCGCCGGCGGCAATCCTCCGTGTTGCCGTGGTTCCGATGCTTGTTTTGCCCCTTGCCGGCATGCTCATCCTCGATCCGGATGTGCGTCTTGCCACCATGCTTGAATCAGCCATGCCCACGATGATGCTCACGATGGTCTTCGCCGAGCGATATGGACTGGATGAGTCGATGCTTGCTCAGGCGATCCTCCTGTCGACCCTTCTTTCAGCAATCACACTGCCGCAGGTGCCGCTGTTCATCAGATAAGGGTCCGATCTGCAAACAGTCACGGAGCCCTAACTTTGTTCATGCGTTCGATCCTGCGATCTCTTTTCCGCACAGCCATGCACATGTATCCGCGCGAGCGAGGCAAGTACTCGCTCCTGATGCGGCTATACTTCCCCTATTTCGCGCCACGCACGGCAACGAAGGTGACGTCAACTCTCAAATTCGGGATGCGGATGCACCTGGATCTGACGGAGTATTTGCAGTCACACCTCTATGTGTTCGGTGACTACGAACTGCCGACGATCAGGTTCATTCGTCAGCGCCTGCAGGCCAATGCCGTATGCATCGACGTAGGGGCACAGATGGGCTACCTGACATTGGCCATGGCCACTGCTGCGGGGCGCGCCACCACGGTGCATTCCTTTGAACCCGAAGACGTCAATGCCAAGCGCTTTCTGGAGAACATGACGTTGAACAACCTCAGCAACGTCCATTTGCACCGATGTGCCGTCTCGAATGTAGACGGCACCCTGCGTTTGTACCTCTCCAAGGACATGAACGCCGGCACGCACAGCACGGTCTACAACCCTGACAATGTGTCGACGGACTTCATCGAGATTCCCTCGACAACACTGGATTCATTCTCAACCACGCACGGCCTTCAGCGAATGGATCTTGTAAAGATCGATGTCGAGGGGGCGGAGTTCGACGTGCTCCGCGGTGCCGAGACGGTTCTGCGCACACTGCGGCCTTGCGTCATCCTTGAACTGAGCGACGCACTGCAGAAGGCACACGGAACCACATGCCGTCAGATAAAGCAGCACATGGCTGATCGAGGATACTCAGCATTCACGATCGCCGATGACGGCACACCGGTGCCCTCGGCTTTGGATGCCCTGCACATGAATGACAATGTTGTGTTCCTGCCTCTGCAGGACTAGGCATCGGTATGAGGATCAGGATTCTTGGCCCCTTTCCCCCGCCGTTCGGTGGCGTGGCCCTGCACTGCGTACGCCTGATCGAATCACTACGATCGATGGGCATGGATGTCCGCGGAGTTTCGCAAGGGGGCATCCCGGCAGGGATCGACGGAATCAAAGCATTTGGCTTGAGCGCATTGCTCGACCGGACGCCGGTGCACTATCACACTGACGAAGGCAACCACCGATGGCTGCGTCTATTGTCGCGAATCTGGCGCCTTACACGCACACCCTACATCGTTACCGTCCACTCGTTTCGACATCGCCCCGAGTTCGACGACCCTCGCGTACGCCGATCGTTGGCCGATGCGTTCCACCACGCCAAGGCCGTGATCGGCATCAGCGATGAGGTGATCAATGACCTGGAGCAGCGTATCGGCGTGCGTCACAAGCGTACGCGCACGATCGCCTCGACTCTGCCCGTCAGTTTGTGGGAGCGGCAAGCCCCCTTACCGGCTGATCTTGATGCGCGATGGAGCTCCGGACAGATCCGAGTGCTTGCCAATGCCGGACGTATCGTGAGGTATCAGGGCAAGGACTTGTATGGGATCGACGTCCTGCTCGACGCATTATCAATGGTCGACGACAACGATCTGCGGCTCTGCATCGCCGTCGGCGACGTGGTCGACGTCGACCTCTGGTCTGACCTTGAGCGACGCATCGCAGCTGAAGATCGTATCAGTATTCTGCGCAACTCCTCAACACCACTGGTTCCGGTGGTCGCACACTCCCACATTGTCGTGCGTCCCACTCGTACCGAAGGAGGTCCGTCGCTCACGCTCAGCGAAGCACTCGAACTCGGACGCTGGGCCATTGGCTCCAACGCTGTTGAACGCCCGCTCGGGACTGTGACCTTTAACAATGAGGACCCGTCGGATCTTGCACGCGCGCTTCGGCAATGCATCCAGGATCAGCGTCGCGGTGCACTGCCCCCTCAACTGCCTGCCAATGTTGACGCAGTGCAGAAGATTGTGAATCTGTATCAGCGTTGCCAGTTCTAACGTATCGATCAAACATGAGCAGCCTCAGATATCTCTTTCTCTTCGTTGACATTGGTTTCATTGTCTACTGGTTCATTACGGCTCTGCATCTCATTCCCGCGGAATTCGTCTACAACGACTACGCTAACCCAATCCTCGTCAATTGGAATTGGTCGTTCTTCCCTTTGGACCTCCTCGTCTCGGCTACGGGGCTTTACAGTATATGGTTGAGCAGACGGAAAGATGTTCGCTGGAGATCCTTCGCGCTGATATCCCTGGTGCTGACAAGCACGTCAGGCTTGCAGGCTATCTCATACTGGGTGCTTGCCGGCGAGTTCGACCCGACATGGTGGACACCGAATCTGTTTCTCCTGGTGTACCCACTGTTCTTCATTCCGAGGCTGATCGATGATTCGAATGCCGAAGGATTCCCGCTTTCGCGGGAATGACGGGGGCAACGCTGGGATTGACGGGGTCTACTTCGTCATCTGTACGCACACGCCGGCGGAGGTATAGATCTTCATGCCGGGCATCGAGACGGGGGCTTCTCGGTAGGAGCCGTGGCGCAGGGCATGGTCAACCGTGTTCATCTGAAGGATCGTGCGGGCGATCTTCCTCAGTCCGTGTTGTTCAACGATGCGGTCATTAAAGAACGGCTCGTCGTAGTCACCGAAGTAGGTGCGGGAGACCTCGGCAAGGCCCGAGGCTTCGACGATGCGTTTGTTGAATGAGGCAACGTCGTAATGACGTTGGAAGAAGACCGGTTCTTTGCTGTACTTCTCACCGTACACATCCTGCTGGAGGAACCAATCTCGGGCGTGACCTTCATTGAGGGGTGTGGTGAGCAGATATATGCCGCCGGGCTTGAGCAGGCGAGCGCTCTTGGCCATTGCTTCGGAATCCAAAGCCCCCTCAAAGTGCTCGATGACGCTGATGTTGGTGATCACATCGAAGGATTCGGGTTCGAGTTCGGCTTCAAGAAAATCACGCAGCACCACGTGATAGCGCGATGAGTCGAGACCGAGTTTGGTTGATTTTAAACTCTACGACGTTAATTTCAACATTGTCGGTGCGGCGAACCTTGGAACATTGAATGCCGGAATGCAGACGCAGCAACTGGTCTTTGCCGGCCTGCCTCAGGGGACATATTTTCTGAATCTTGTGTTGAATGGCATGGAGGAACCTGACGTGGTTCCCGTCGTAAAACACTAGTAATCGCGCCCAATGAGTATCCACGCAATACACGCAGGCATTGTAGGCAACGCGCACACGCGCGTTGCCTGCTGCCTGTGTGTGCTGTTGTGGCTCTTCTTATGTTTTCCGTACCTGCAAGCCCAAGAGACTGTGCGCTGCATTCGTCCACCGGGCTCGTCGAGCGTCGCGGCAAAGAGTGCCGATCAGGTCCACGGCATTGTCCTGGAGGTGCACCGCTTTCGGCTGAAGATTCATGATGCTACCGGTTTTTTCTCCGATCCGACGCGCTGGGAGCAGCAGACCCTGGGGGCCCGGCGCCTGCAGGTTCTGGAAAGTGTCTTCAGCGACATCGCATTTGCCGTCAACGCTCGCCACAGGATTGGTCGGATCTGGGATGATTCCAATAAGTGCGTCATCGATATCGAGACCATCTCTGATCGATCAGAACCTGCAGCTGGCTGGGCCGAGCCGACCTTCATCATTGGACCTGCGGAGAATGCCGTCATCGTTGATGTTGCGCCGCTGAGCCTGCTGCGCGACAGCATCAAGCCGCCGCGGGAGATGCACGAGCTGATGGGTACGCACGGACGCATCGTGCTGAACACCCGTTTTACCTTTGGCGTAGAACAGAACGGATGTCCGCCGGATGCCGTCGATCTCTACAGTGTGCTGCTACACGAGTTACTGCACGTGCTGGGCATGGCCTCGATCGTTGGACTGGAATGTCAACCGACGGGCAGCCGAGCGAAGCAGACCTATGCAAGCCGCTGGGATGCGCTTCTGCACGTGCGCGATGAACAGCCGATGATAACCTTTGAATGCGGCTCGTTGCTCTCGGTCCTGCCTGACGGTATCGGTGGGGCTGCCGCGGTCGTCACGCCAACGAATGCACCCCATGGTGGCTTTCAAATCACCGGCGCATCACCAGCCGATGGCTGCGTGTATGATCTGAGTCATCTGCTGCCGTCCAAGCCAGGCGACAGTGTGATCATGCTTGCCTCGATCGGCAAGGGGCAGACCCGTCGCGACTTGCAGGATGCCGAGCTTCGATGTCTTCTGGCACTGGGATATGCTGTTCCCGAGAACATGCTGATTCCGACGAAGCGTATTACGGGTGTAGCCACAGGCCGCACGGATACGGTGAAGATGACAGCTGTGGAGCCCCGACGCCACACTGTGCATCGGAGCGCAATCTCACTGCTTGCACGGTCGGCCGAGAAGCTGCTCTGCGTTTCCCCTGCGGTTGCAGATCCTCGAATTGAGTTGCTCAGCGAGGGCGACTCGATCGTCATTGTTGCTGGAGGCAATCTCGTACGCAATCTTCCCGTACGGTGCCACATTCTCGACTCAGCTGCGCGGCCATCGTCCTTCCTCTGCTACCTGCAGTTCGGTGCCCGAACAAGTCTCGGTATCGATGATCTGCCATGCCCACCAAATACCATCTGCAATGGCGGATTCGAGGTCGCCGCACGGTGGGGAAGGATTGTTCCTAATGTATTCGACGGTCGTTTTTGCGGTCATCGGACAATGCTTGCCAACTGGCGCACGGACGAGGGCTCCGCCGAATTGTTTCGGGATGAGATTCCTACCCCGTACATTGATGATAATTCAGATCCCAATTATAGCATAGCGGGCCAAGGGTCGCGTCGCCCCATGCCTCGGCGCCGGGATGCCGGCTCGGATAACCGCGCCTACGTTGGAGGGCTGAGCCATGGCGCTACCGGGGGTCCTCCAGACTACTATGAAGGTATCTCCCAGCGCGTCTATTGTACTGCCGGCAGCAGCTTTCGCATCGGGCTCTGGGCATACACCTTCGAGTATCCGCATATCGTCTATACGCGCAACGCCGCTCTGTGGGTATCGGTGGCCGACACGGGAGAGTGTACGGTGACACGATGCGACCAGGTTCGCGGCAACATTCTGAACCAGGTACTGGTGCTTCCACATCCCAATGTGTGGCTGCCGATGTGGAGCTCGACCGTGCGCATTCCGCGTGACGGCTGGTATACGATCACCATCTCCACCACAAACTGTTTCCTGGCCAGTCCTCAATATGGGCAGGGCACCACCGGCTGGGTGGGGTTTGATGACGTCAAGCTGTGCGCGCGATCACTCTCGACCGAGGCATGGCTCGTTCCCAATGCCCCATGCCAAGGTGACACGGTATCGGCAATCACCACCTTTACCAACATGAGTGATGAGCCGACCCG
This sequence comes from Candidatus Kapaibacterium sp., assembly GCA_018882895.1. GTDB lineage: Bacteria > Bacteroidota > Ignavibacteria > Kapaibacteriales > Kapaibacteriaceae > UBA10438. Next base: position 1,022 of record VERF01000031.1, on the reverse strand, counting down.
CGTCGACTGGGTCGCCGAAGGGTTCGATGGTGCCGTTGTCGTCGGCGCCAAACAGGGATACGTAGACCTTCCACCGGGGGCAACGCGTGAACTGCCTCTTACCCGTGTGCGTGCCGACCAGCTTCCCGGCAGCAAGGCAGGCGTAAGGATCATCTCGCGTGATCAAGGCACGGCAGACATCGCCGACACCGTTGTTGCCTACTGCACCATTGGATCCGGACCACTGTCGATGAAGGTCCAGTCGGGCAGGACTGATTCCGACGGCATTAGAGCCGTCGTTGACGTTTCCTGTCGTCGCACATCGGCCACACCCGTCCAAGGCGTCATCACATGGCAGTACGCGATTCTCGATTCCGTGGAACTGCAGCTCGAGGATACAACGGTGTTTCGCATCGACACCATTCGGCGAACAAATAGTGACCTAGCGCTACACATTTCCGGCCGTCTGAATCAGACGGGCTCACCTGTGCGCATTATCGTGAACGGACGTCGCATTCGCAGTCAGACGAGGTCCGCGTTCTCTGATGAGCGCCTTACGCTGCTATTCCGAACATCAGCTTCCTCCTGTGATGCTGCGGCTATTGTTGAACCGGGTGGTGAATTGCTCCGAGTCGACCCAGCACCGGGAGTCGTGCTACGACCAAATCCGGCTTCAGACATCATTCGCGTGGATTTCGACCAATCGATCGGTGCTCCTATCCAATACCGAATTGTCAGCATCGACGGGCGGCAACTTCAAGTGGATACTCCCAACGACGCTTCCGCAGGTTGGTTTCCAGTCAACGTCTCTCCGCTGTGCAACGGTTCGTACTGGGTCATCATCGAGGGTAGCTCTCGCACCACGGCTGTTCCGTTTGTCGTACTTCGATAGTACCCCCTCAAACGGGAGACTGTCGGGATTGACGGGGTCTACTTCGTCATCTGTACGCACACGCCGGCGGAGGTATAGATCTTCATGCCGGGCATCGAGACGGGGGCTTCTCGGTAGGAGCCGTGGCGCAGGGCATGGTCAACCGTGTTCA